>JBFFKF010000010.1:0-42786 GCA_041555515.1 Woeseiaceae bacterium | reverse complement strand
TCGTGGCCGTAGAAGAAGTTCCAGGCCCAGGCCGACTGGTATTGCGTGCCGTAGTCGAAGCCGGTCCAGTATTCGTCGGCCTGCATGTAGGGAAAATACTCCAGGTTCGCGGTGGGCGGGTCGTCCGCCTTCGAGAAGTCGTTGATCGACATCAGCTCATCCCGCGAGGGCATGCGCCAGTCGGAAAAGCCGCAATGGCCGGCAGCGTTCACCGCACGGACGAATTCCCAGGTGTCGCAGGCTGAACCCGAGCAAGTGCCGCCGTCCGGCGTGCCACGGTAATCCAGCTCGTTCACGGCCTCGTTGGGGTTCCACCAGCTGTAGGTGTTGCGCCAGTCGTGCAGCCCGCCCGATGCGGTTTTTACTTCCCACATGAGGCCGGTGACGGTGTCTTCGACACAGGCGCCAGGCTCCGCCACGCGGTATTTCGTGGCATGAAGCGACGGCCCTTGCTGCCCCGTATCGCCGCAGGCGGTGAGCAACATCGTCAGCAGTGTCATAGCTAAATATCTGATTTTAATATATTTCATGTCGCATGGCTCATCCAGATCCGGCCCTAAGGCGATTCGCAGGAGCGCAGAATCGTCTAGGTATTTTCCGAAGTTTCTCTCGAGCGGTCGGCGCATTAAGTTGATACCTGAAACCTTGGAGCTCAGTGTACTACCAGCAGGCTGTCTGGGTCGGGCTGGAGGGCGCATACGATTATCTAAACACGAGGATCGCTTCATGAGTGACGAAACTACCGGAACACAGGACTTTGTCCGCATCCCGATCTTTCAGCGAATTCTTGATAACCCCTTCATCCTGCTTTTTGTCGGCGTTGTCGTGCCGGCCGTGTTCTACGTCATCTGGGGAATCATGGAAATCGTTTCGATTCCGATCGCGCAATAGGCTCGTTCAAACGAAAAAGGACTCACTTTAAAGGGGGGACACCGTGAGCGCACTTCAACCTCCAGCTGAAACCGTATGGTGGAAGCAACCCATAGATAAAGTCGAAGGGACCTGGATCGCGATCGCGCTCCTCTGGTCCCTGATCATGTTCATCATGATGCCGCTCTGGCATGTCTACGGTAAGCAGAATCTGTCGAACGAGGCTTACCAGACGACACCACAGGCGTTCCTCGCGAAGACACAGGCAATGGTCGACGCATACACGGTGCGGACCGAGACCGCTACGAGAATACCGGTCGTGCATCCACCGCCCGGCAGTGACGTCTACCTGCTAGGACGCCTGTGGCAGTGGTGGCCGTTGCTGGAACTCGAAAGAGGCCAGACCTACCGCTTGCACATTTCCTCGATGGACTGGCAGCACGGTTTCTCCCTGCAGCCCATTAACATCAACACGCAAATACTCCCCGGCTACGAAATGGTGCTGACGATCACGCCCGACACGGCTGACGATCAGACCGTCATCTGCAACGAGTATTGCGGGCTCGGTCATCACAACATGACCGGCAAAATCTATATTACGGAGGGGGCACGATGAGCGGTGAACTTTTCAGGACTTGCCCCGAATCCGGTTTGCAGTTTCATAAACCGGCCGAACAACTTATGCGGGCCTTTGCCGTGCTGGCCGTCGTCATCCTGCTGGTTGCCGGAACGACGGCGCTGATGGTGACTCTGACGCGCTGGCCGGCCGTGCACCTGCTCCCGGCCGATCGTTTCTACCAGCTGCTGACGCTGCACGGCGTCAATGCGCTGATCTTCTGGATTATCACCTTCGAAATAGCGGTGTTGTATTTCTGCTCGTCGACCTTACTGAAATGCAGGTTGGCAACGCCGAAGATCGCCTGGGCCGGTTTCATACTGATGCTTGCCGGCATCATCATCAACAATCTCGCGGTACTGAAAGGCGATTCATCGGTCATGATGACGTCGTACGTACCGATGCCGGCTAATCCCAATTTCTATCTCGGACTCATTCTGTTTGCCGTGGGTGCGCTCCTCGGATGTTTCATCTTCCTCGGCACCCTCGTCATCGCAAAAGAGGAAAAGACCTATGAAGGCTCTATTCCTCTCGTCACTTTCGGTGCGCTGGCCGCTTGTATCATCGCTGTGTTTACGATCGCGTCAGGTGCGATCATCCTGATACCAACCTACCTCTGGTCACTCGGTTATATAAACAATATCGATGCTGCAATGTACCGGCTGGTTTGGTGGGCACTTGGGCACTCTTCGCAACAGATCAACGTTGCTGCCCATGTCGCCGTCTGGTACGCCATTGCTGCAATTGTCTTTGGCGCCAAACCCTTGTCGGAAAAGGTCAGTCGCACCGCCTTCTTCCTGTACATCGCGTTCCTGCAGATCGCGAGCGCGCACCACTTGCTCGTCGATCCGGGCCTGAGCTCTGAATGGAAGATATTCAATACGAGCTACGCGATGTATCTCGCGGTACTCGCCAGCATGGTGCACGGCCTGACGGTTCCGGGATCGATCGAGGTTGCACAACGCGCGAAGGGATTCTCGAACGGCCTGTACCAGTGGCTCAGGAAAGCTCCGTGGGGTAACCCGGTATTCTCCGGCATGTTCCTTTCTTTGATCGGCTTCGGTTTCATCGGTGGCATCTCGGGCGTCGTCATGGGTACCGAGCAGATCAACATCATCATTCACAACACGATCTACGTTCCCGGGCACTTCCACGCGACGGTCGTGATCGGCACGACGCTCGCGTTCATGTCGCTCACCTATTTCCTGATTCCGGTGCTGTTCCGCCGGCAGGTCATGTTGCCCGGGCTGGCGAAATGGCAGCCCTACCTGTTCGGTATCGGCATGATGGTGTTCACGCTCGCCATGCTCGGTGCCGGCACGCTCGGCGTCGAGCGCAGGCACTGGGACATGCAGTTTACCGACGCGGTGATTGGCTTTGACTATCCGGCCAGTGCGTTTACGTTCATGGGCATTGCGGGTGTGGCAGGCGTTGCTTCGATACTCGGCGGCGCGATCTTCATCCTGATCACGGTACTTTCGGTGTTCTTTGGCAAGCCGGTCGGATCGGAATCGACTTATGGATTCACGACGACTACCCTGACCAGGGCAGAGCCGACGATCGTTCCTGAAGGCGGGCATGAAGCGGCGGGCAAGTGGGGACTTGCGGCACCCGGAACGTTCCTGCTGGCGCTGTTTTTCCTCGTCGTATTTGTCCTGTATTACGCCGTTAACTGGAAGTACCTGGCTTCCGTCTGGCCGATGAGTTAGTAGATAAGGGGGGCGTCGGAATAGTTGCGAATTAAACGCGCCCCCCGTTCGCTGCGTTCGCGCAGCATTGCTTGGAGTGGTTTCAGCCACCGATCGTCTCCCCTTTGCTGGCTGAATCCACTCCTTTGTTTTGTCTTTATACTGACGCCATGTTTGGCGTTGGGCCAGTCTGCCAGTAACGGCAATTATGACGCGGAAGCCGCGTTACGCATTTCCCAGGCAGCGATAGGCAGGTCTATCGGCAATCACGAGTTTACCGATCGAATGCATCGCAAGGTTCGCCTGCATGATTTTGCCGGCAAACCCCTCGTCATCAGCATGATTTTTACGTCATGCCATCACGTGTGCCCGATGACGACCAAACACCTCGATGGCGCAGTGCGCGCGGCGCGCGAAGTACTCGGCGATGACAGCTTCGAAGTTATCACGATCGGTTTCGATGCGGCGCGAGACACACCCGAAGCAATGCGTGCTTTCGCGCGCGAGCAGGGCGTCGCGGGACGGCGCTGGCACTTCCTGAGCGGGTCGTCCGAGACGATTGCCGCATTGAGCGAGGAACTCGGGTTCCAGTTTTTCGCGTCCCCGCGGGGCTTTGACCATATCAACCAGACCTCGGTCATCGACCGCAATAGCGCGGTCTACAGCCAGGTTTACGGCGTCAAGTTCGAACTGCCGTGGCTGGTCGAACCGCTGAAGCAGCTCGTATTCAATCGCCCCGAGTCGGCCGGCCACCTGGTGGCGAGCCTCGTCGATCGGGTGCGGCTTTTCTGTACGGTCTATAATCCGGCGAGTGGTCGATACGAGATCGACAATTCGCTTTTCATTCAGATTGCCATCGGATTCATGGTCGTATTATCTGTCGCTATATTCCTGTGGCGAGGCTTTCGCCCCAAGCGGATGAACTGATCTCCTAAGGTTTTCCGCAATTGCTCGAAATTATGCAAAAGGCTGGCCGGACCGGCCTCGGGTTACTGCAGCGACCGTTCGCGAGGGCGTTTGGCCCTGGCGAAACGCCGTTTAACCATCTTGGTTCGCTGACCATATTCTTTTGCTGGATCGTCCTGATCAGCGGCATCTGGCTGCTGATCTTCTTTCGTACCAGTATTGCCGGCGCCTTCGAATCGGTCGAATACCTGACGCACGAGCAGTGGTATCTCGGTGGCATCATGCGCAGCCTGCATCGCTATGCCTCGGACGGAGCGATCCTCACGATCTTTCTGCACGTCATGCAGGAACTGTCTTTCGACACCTATCGCGGCAAGCGCTGGTTTACCTGGATAACCGGAATGCCGCTCGTTTGGATGCTGTTCGCGCTCGGTATCACCGGCTACTGGCTGGTCTGGGACGAACTGGCCCAGTACGTCGCGATCACTTCAGCGGAGTTGCTGGATCGGATCCCGATTTTTACGGACTCAATGGCCGCAAATTTCCTGACTGACGCCGCGCTAAACGATCGTTTCTTTACCCTGATGGCATTCCTGCACCTGATCGGCCTGCCGATATTCATGGTTTTCGGTATCTGGCTGCATGTTTTCCGCTTGTCGCGCGCCAGCATAAATCCGCCGCGACGCTTGATGGCCGGCACGCTGCTAGCGATGCTCGTGCTCTCTGTCGTTTTTCCCGCCGTGAGCCAGGACCAGGCAGACATGGGGCGTGCCGCACAGACACTCGATTTCGACTGGTTTTACCTGCACGCGTACCCGCTCGTGCAAATCTGGTCGCCGGGTCTTGTCTGGCTGTTACTGGTCGGCATCAGCGTACTGCTCGTCGTTGCACCCTGGTTACCGCGCGAGAAGAAGATCGAGCCGGCTACCGTCAACCTCGAATATTGCAATGGCTGCCAGCGTTGCGTAGATGATTGTCCGTATTTTGCAATACAGATGTCACCGCGCAGTGACGGTCTTAAATACGAAACAGAAGCCGTCGTAGATCCGGGGCTCTGTGTAAGTTGTGGAATGTGCGTCGCTGCCTGCCCGACGGCGACCCCGTTTCGTTCCAGGAGTGCGCTGGTGCCGGGCATCGATTTACCGGGCTTGCCCGCGGCCGCAATTCGCGAGCAGATTGCAGTGGCAGCATCCAAACTTAAAGGCGCCAAGAGAATTCTCAGCTTTACCTGTCACGGGTCATCAGTTGCCGAGGAACTGGATGCAGCAGGTGAGGTATACGTCAAAGTCAAATGCATGGGTCAGATACCGCCGTCATTTATTGACTATTGTTTAAGCCGGAATGTCGCAGATGGCGTGTTCCTCGTCGGTTGCTCGGGCAATAAATGCCATTACCGTCTCGGGGCAGACTGGACGACGGAACGTATCGAGCGCAAGCGGGATCCGCGGCTTCGCAAACGCATCGATGAGCGCAGAATAGCCCTGGCATGGCGCGACTATCCGCATCTCCATGGTCGCATCATTTCGCAAATAAACGCATTCCGGAATGCCTTGCCGGAAGCGGTTCCGGCCGCAACGGAAGTGGCGACATGATGCGGATCGTCAATCAGCTTCTGGCATACGCCGCCTTCGCCGCCGTGCTCGGCCTGTTCTCGGTGTGGCCCGATTACAGGCTGCTCGATGCGCAGCAAGCCATTGTTTCTCTTACATTTTCCCATGCGGCCCAGCGCGTGGGAGAATGCCGTCGCCTGACCCAGGAAGAGCTCAACGCACTGCCGCCGAACATGCGCAAGCCGGACCAGTGCCCGCGCCAACGACACATGATCGAGGTTGAAATGCGTCTCGACGAGACGCTTGTCTATCTGGACACGTTGTCGCCGAGCGGCTTGTGGAAGGATGGCAAGGCAACCGCATATAAGCGCACCGCAATCGATGCCGGCGATCATGAAATATTTGTCGGCATGAGCGACTCCGGGCTGGGGAAGGGTTACGACTACGTTATGCGTCAGCAGGTAGCGATCGAACCGGGGCAAAATCTTGTCGTAACATTCGATGACCTGCATAAGAAATTTGTGATCAATTAGGCGCGACGATGGCATTGCTGAACTGGAAACCTGAATTCACCGTCGGCATCGAGTCCGTTGATTTCGAGCACCAGGAAATGATTCGCCTGATCAATGAGATCTACGAAGAAATGAAATCTCGAAGGGATGCCGATTCGCTCGAACAGTTCATGGGTGACGTGCATTTCGCGATTTCGGCGCACTTCGCGCTGGAAGAACGACTCATGCGCGACGCGCAATATTCTGAATATGAGGCGCACAAGGAAGATCATGAAGAATTGCTCGACCAAATCCGCGACTTGATGGATCAGTTGGTCAAAGATCCGGACGCAGGAATCGCGGTTCTTAAAGAGCGCCTGTCGGATTGGTTCGAAAGTCACTTCGCAACCTTTGATGCCCGCTTGCACGGACAGTTGGGAAGTCACCGCTGAAGCGCAATTCGCCGGGTCCGTTCAGAGAAACCCTGTTGGCGATTGCGAATTGATCTTTAGTGCAATAAATGTCAGTCCGCACCGGTCAATCTGCCTGATTTAAATGAGCAGGCGGACCGGGCTTTGGCGCCGATTCATGGTCCGGGTGTCGCGAATAGGTTTCGCAAGATCTGAAAGGACACCAGGGCAAGCGCAAGAAAGACGAAGAAGAAGACAATTTGTCTCTGTTTCAATACCTCGCCGCGCATTTCCTCTATTTTTCGAATGATCCAGTCCGAGAACAGGTAGATGAAGATCGCATTGAGGGTAAATATCAGGACTTCCGTCATGAGTTCTTCTGCCCGGGGCGCATCGACTTCCAGCACACTATGAGAAACAGCAGGCCGCCGATTACCGATATCAAACCACCGATGCCCATCAGCGCCATTCCGGCGATCTCACCCAGGCGGTCGACGCCCTGTGCGAGGCCGGCCGTCTTGCGCTGCACGCCGTAACCGCCGGTCCATGCCAGTCCGACGATGTGCACGAGTTGGCCGCCACCGTACAGCAGCGGCTGCAGGAAAGCCATTCGCGGGGGCAGCGGGCCGAAACCGAGGCGTGGCAGCAGATAGTAAGCAAGGCCCATGAACGCAATCGTCACGCCGACGGTAGCGCCGTGATAATGCGCGGGAATGACGATGTCGAGCCCTGAAATCATGAACCCGAGTACGCCGCCGACAGTGAAGAGGATCATCGAGCTCAGGAGCGCAGCACGCAGGTAACGCGCTTCACCTGTCGGTTTTGCTGCGTTAAAGAGTCCCGCAAATACGGCCAGGCCGAGCGGCAGGCAAGACAGGCCGCCGTATTTCATGTGTTCGGTGAATGCCAGCCGGTGTCCCGGCGATGTCACGTCGTGGGCCAGGTAGAAAAATGGCACGACGATGATGGGCAACGCCAGGAAGATGAGAAACAACAATGTCAGTCGTGGCGTCAGGTCTATTGTGCAGCCGCTCACCCAGGCCAACACTACCCAGCACACCATCATGAGCAGCGTATAACTGAACTGCACGACATGGCCGCTACCCCAGAACAGGAATTCGAAATAGATCTGACCACTCATTTCCGGCGGGATGCCGGCCATGGATGCGAACACGCACAAAAACGCCGCGATGGTAACGGCGGCTGAAATGGTGATTCCGGCTTGCAGCGCGGCGGTGCCGGTCAGTTCGCTGCCGATGCGCCGGTAGGTAAACAGTGCGCGCGTGGCGTGGCTCACGATTCCTGCGGCAAACAGATAAAGCCCCGTAAAAAAGAGTGCATCGTCGAGGACCGGCACGTAGTTGCTCATTTGCGGGCGGCCCGCGCCGACAAAAGGGGAAACGATGATAATTGCGGTACCCAGGGCCGCGAGCAGGAGCGAAGCCCGGTCCCATGTTTTCGAATCCGTGCCGGTACTGAGGCTCCACATTGCGGCCGAGATCGACAGCAGCCACACGAGCACGGACAAGGTCACGTGCACGACCAGCGACACCTGGAAGAAATCGATGAACGGGATCAGCCCTTGTACTACCGGCGTTCGCGCGAGCACGAGCAAGATTGAGTATATGCCGGCAAACACCAGGGAAATCAGACCAAGGACCAGCCAGCCCGAGGCACTGCTCCGTGCGATTTCGCCGTTTACCGGTAACTCATAGGTGCTCTGCTGCATGCGCTAGCCTGGTTTGGCGATGAGAGCGCAAAGTAATGTGGGCTGACGCCGGGCGTCAACCACAACTTGCGCCGTGAGTATCAATCGAGCGTGACGTATTCCTCGAGCCTCGCGACTTCCGCCTCGTCGACGTATTTGCCGATTTCGCGGCGGAACTGCTCGATATCCGAATAGGGACGGTACTCCTCGAATTCATGGGCCATTCGCGCCCCAATACCGGGGATCAGCAGAATATCGGATCGCTTGGCTTGATTCAGATTGATTGGCACGAACAACCGTACGTATGACTCTTCGAGTTGCTCTGCGTCCAGGTCGGCGCTCAGAAGATCGTGCAATTCGCCGATAGTGACGAACGGGCGATTGCCAAGAATTACATCGCCAAGAACCTCATCGATATGCGGTACGGTCGCAAGCTCCTCCGCCGTCGCGGTGTTGGCATTGAGCACGGCCGTTTCCGAGTCCGCCCAGGAGTTCAACGCACTGGATGCCAATACACCTATTAGCAAGGCAGACCACAGTTTTAGGAATTTCATTGCACGCTCCGTCGGTTGAAACATCGCCCCTGAAAAGGAGCGCGGATACTAGCCATATAGTGTTTGGCAGGTCAATATGTGCAAGTGCCCGCGGATGTGATGAAACGCGCCCTCAAAAAATGCCTGGATTCGAAATACCTGCTTTGGGCTGTGCTGGCGCTGCCGCTTGTCGGGCTGGCGGACAGTCTTCGCGACATCGATCACAGCTATGGCGAGATACTGCATCTGTCGGGAGAACTGTCGGCCCGATTGCTACTAATGACGCTCGCGATCACGCCGCTTCGGCTTTTTTTTGCTAATGCCAGCTGGCCGCGCTGGTTCGTTCAGCGACGGCGTTATTTCGGTGTCGCCAGCTTCATGTATGCGGCACTGCATACCGTCGTGTACCTCGACAGGAAAATAGGAGCCGGCCTGATAATGCAGGAGGCCAGGGATTTTTCGATGTGGACAGGCTGGCTGGCGATGGCGATTTTCCTGCCGCTCGCACTCACGAGCAATGATGCATCCGTGCGGTGGCTCGGGCGGCTGTGGAAAAAGTTGCACCGGTGGGTTTATCCGGCCGCGTTGCTGACATTTGCACACTGGATCTTCGCGGCGTTCAGTTATGTGCCGGGCCTGATTCATTTCGGGATTTTGCTGGTACTGGAGACCTACCGTATTTGGAAACAAAGGCGGAGCGGGCTATCATCGGCTGCAGCGCCGTAGGGCCAATAAGAACAAGCACATCAGCACATTGACACTGTCACGATGAAGTTATCCGATTGCCACAATGTGTCGGACCTGCGGAAACTGGCCAGACGAAATCTGCCGTGGCCGGTGTTCAATTACCTGGACGGTGGCGCAGACGACGAGCTGACGCTCGAATGGAATACGACGGCGTTCAACGATTACGAGTTGCTGCCATCGCAACTGAATGACATCAGCAATATCGATCTGAGCACCACGGTGCTCGGCCAGAAAATCGACTGGCCCGTCATCATGTCGCCGACCGGGGCATCGAGATTATTCCATCACGAGGCAGAGCCCGCCGTCGTGCGGGCGGCGAACAAGTTCGGCACGATCTACAGTCTGTCGACGCTCGGCACGACGACGATCGAGGAAGTTGCTGCGATTTGCGAAGGTCCGAAGATGTACCAGATCTACGTCTTCAAAGACCGCGGCATTACCAGGGATTTCGTGCAGCGCTGCAAGGATCAGAACTTTGATGCGATCTGCCTTACCGTGGATACGCAAATCGCGGGTAATCGGGAAAGAGACCTCGTCACTGGTTTCGGCATTCCCCCGAATTTCAATTTGCGCAGCATATTGAGCTTCGCCCTGCATTTTCCGTGGACGATCAGGGCGATCCTGAAGCCCGGCTTCGAGATGGTCAATGTCACAAGCAGTCCGAGCGTGTCCAGCGAAATCGACAAAGGTGTCATGGAGTACATCAATAGCCAGTTCGACCGCACCCTCAACTGGAAGGATGTCGAGTGGCTCGCAAGCCAATGGGATGGGCCGCTCGTGATCAAGGGCATTCAGACGGTGACCGATGCCAGGAAAGCCGTCGACTCGGGAGCAACGGCGGTAATGGTGTCGAATCATGGCGGGCGCCAGCTCGAGACCGCACCTGCGCCAGTGGACTGTATCGCGGCGATCGCCGATGAGCTTCGCGACCAACTCGAAATCATTTGCGACGGCGGTGTTCGCCGTGGTACGCACATCGTCAAAGCACTTGCCCTGGGCGCAAACGCGTGCAGTATTGGGCGTGGTTACCTGTTCGGCCTCGCGGCGGGTGGCCAGCGCGGCGTCGAGTATGCGCTGGGCCTCTTGAAGACCGAGCTGGAACGAACGATGGGGCTCATCGGCTGTAACTCGGTAGACAGGCTGGGCAACGCCTACGTACGCAGGCGCTGATACGGATCGCCGGGACAAACGCTTGCAAACCATGATCAGATCACCGCTCTGGTGGGCCGGCATCGGCCTGGCGGTCGTCGTTTCACTTGCAGCGGGGCATGCGGCAGACTGGCTCGGCGAGTCGATACTCGGCTTCGAGCGGAGTCCGGTCAGCGCCATCATGATGGCCATCATCATCGGCATGGTCGTAGCCAATAGCGTGCAGCTGCCTAATTCGATGCTTCCGGGCCTCAACTTCTGCACCACGACGATTCTGCGCATCGGCATCATGTTGCTCGGCATCCGGCTGAGCCTGCTCGGGGCGGGCCGTTTTACCGTCGTTGCCCTGCCGTTCGTCATTTTCGCGATCGCCGCCGGGCTGATGACGCTGGGTTTGCTCGGTCGTTACCTGGGATTGTCGCGCCAATTGAGCGGCCTCATAGCCGTGGGCACCAGCATCTGCGGTTGTACCGCTATCGTTGCGACCGCACCCCTGATAAAGGCAAACGAATCCGAGGTCAGCTACTCGATCGCGTGCATCACGCTCTTCGGGCTGGTCGCAATGTTTATGTATCCGTTGCTGGCCTACTCGCTGTTCGCAGACCAGGCCGAACTGGCGGGCCTGTTTCTCGGAACCTCGATCCATGAAACGGCCCAGGTGGCGGGCGCAGGCCTGATGTATGAAGCGCAATACAATGCGCCAGTCGCACTCGATATTGCGACCGTCACCAAGCTCACGCGGAATCTGTGCATGATCGCCGTGATTCCGCTGGTCGGCATCCTTTACAGCCCGGAACACCGGGCGGCCGCGCCCGGCGACATCAAATGGCTCAGGATGGTGCCCTGGTTCATCGTCGGATTCGCGCTGATGTCGGCCTTCAGGACCGTCGGCGACCTCGGCGAGCGCGCTTTCGGCATCCTCGAGCCTGTGCAATGGACAGGCCTGGTGGGTTTCATACGTACCGGTGCGGAAAGTTTCCTGCTGGTCGCGATGGCGGCCGTTGGCCTGACGTCAAAGTTCGCCGGAATTCGCGAAATCGGCATGCGCCCGTTCCTTCTGGGTCTCTTCGCGGCGCTTCTGATCGGCGGTGTCAGTCTCACGACGATCTCCTTATTCGCGGAATCGCTCATAAAAGTCGTCGGTCTTTAACGCAAATCGACATTTTTGATCTATTTGACATATCCAAAAAATGTTAAGGAATCAGGCGCTACGGTCTGCTAACTCGAAATTTATTACTTTTTTCTTTTCGAAACTGTAGGCCTCGGGGAGAAATTACGAGTAATATGTCGTCTGCCTCGCCACAGGGCGGGCTCGCATGAGCGCCGGCTTCGGCCGGCGAGTTTTTTTGAAGAGGTATGTATGGCAGGCGAAAGGGTTACCGGTACCGTTAAGTGGTTCAATGACGACAAGGGATTTGGTTTTATCGAGCGTGAAGGTGGACAGGATGTGTTCGTTCATCACAGCGCAATCCAGTCGGAAGGATTCAGAACGCTTAAGGAAGGACAGAAGGTCTCCATGGAAGTGACTCAGGGTCAGAAGGGACCACAGGCGGAAAACGTAATCGCCGAGTAGTGGCTCGGAGAGCGGGCTGGCTGCAGGGAAGGCGGCCGGTTCGAAACATGGCGGCACCACCGGTCTCAATCGAGGCCTAATCGATCCACCTACCTGTGCAGCCGATGAAATGCGCGATGTCTGTATCAAGTATTGCGGCTGCGTTCGCGCGCGCGTCTTTTGCTCGGAAATGGCATAGCTATGCGGTTTTCGGCCGGCTCACGTCGATCCTCTCGCTGCTGTTCCTGGCTGCCGCCTGCGATGCACCCCCGGCGCCACCGGCGTCCGCGCCGCTCGAATTTGCTGGGTCGGAAACCTGTCGCGAATGCCACGCGCCTCAGTTTGGATTGTGGCAGCAATCGCATCATGCGCTCGCGATGCAGCAAGCGACACCGGACACGGTGCTCGGGGATTTTTCCGGGGTCGACTTCCGCTACGGCGACAATGTAAGCACCTTTTTCACGCGCGACGGCAATTTCATGGTTCGTACCGATAACAAGGACGGCGAACTCGAGGAATTTGTCGTCAGTTTCACTTTCGGCGTCACGCCGCTGCAACAGTACCTGGTGCAGATGGAAGATGGTCGCGTGCAGTCGCTGACCATTGCCTGGGATTCGCGGAGCCGGGCCGACGGCGGGCAACGCTGGTATCACCTGTACCCGGAGGAATTTATCGGGCACGACGACCCTCTCCACTGGACTGGAAGAGAGCAAAACTGGAATTACATGTGCGCCGAGTGCCATTCGACGGATCTGCGCAAGAATTACGACCCGGACAAGGACTCATTCGCAACGACCTGGAAGGAGATCAACGTCGGCTGCGAGGCCTGTCATGGGCCGGCATCACGCCACATCGCCCGCGCCAGGGAAGGTGCCGGTCGCGCCGGCCTGGTAGTGGATCTCGACGACAGCGGCAGGGCTGTCTGGCAAATGAATGTCGAGACGGGGATGGCCGAGCGAAGCGAGCTGGTCATGCGACCGCCACGTCAGCCGGAAGCCTGCGGCCGGTGTCACGCACGCCGCTCGCTGGCGACGGGCGACTACGAATTCGGCAGACCGTTGCATGACACGCATGTGCCTTCATTGCTCGAAGCACCGCTTTATTACGCGGACGGGCAGATCCTGGAGGAGGTGTATGTTTATGGCTCGTTTCTGCAGAGTCGCATGTACCAGGCCGGTGTCAGTTGCAGCGACTGTCATGAACCGCATTCAGCCCGGCTCAGGACGCAGGGTCCGCCGAGCGAGGTCTGTAAGACCTGCCACCTGCCGCAGAAATTTGCCGGCGTTGATCACCACAGGCACGAGAGCGCCGAGATTCAGTGCGTTGACTGTCACATGGCGTCCCGCGTTTACATGGGCGTCGACGCGCGGCGTGACCACAGCTTTCGGATTCCGCGACCGGACCTGACGCTATCGACGGGTTCACCGAATGCGTGCAACCAGTGTCACGATGACCGCGACAGTGCCTGGGCGGCACGCGCGGTTGACGCCTGGTACGGCACCTCTCGTGAGGCGCATTATGCAGACGCCATACACGCAGGGCGCAGCGGCGCAGCGTCCGCAAATTTGCTGTTACAGCAGGCAATCGGCAACGATGATTACCCGGGCATCGCGCGAGCAACCGCACTTAGCTTGCTGCGCCCGCCCTATTCGGCGGCGACACTTGCGGAAATTCGCCAGAATCTGAGGAATCCCGATTCGCTGATTCGGCACGCTGCGCTGACCGCGCTTTCACGCGCGGCGCCGGAATTGATTATCGAATGGGCCGCACCCCTGTTGACCGACCCGGTCCGCTCCGTGCGCATAGAAGCAGCGCGGGTCATCTCGCCGCTACAGACTGCCTTGCCACCGCAGCAGCAGTCAGCATTTCGAGGCGCGAACCAGGAGCGCATCGCAGCGCAACTCGCAATTGCAGAGCGCCCTGAAGCACATATGAATCTCGGCAACGTATACAGGGAGGCAGGTCAAAACGGGGCGGCCGAGTCAGCTTTTCGTCACGCGTTGAATATGGAGCCGCGCGCCGCAGCAGCCCGCGTCAATCTGGCGGACCTGTATGCGCAGACGGACAGGATCGAAGCTGCGCAATCACTGTTGCGCGAGGGAATTGCGCTGAATTCGCAGGATGCCGTATTGCACCATGCACTGGGCCTGATTCTCGTGCGCAACGATCAGAGAGATGCCGCGCTCTTGGAACTCGAAACGGCAGTCAGCCTGCAACCGGATGAGTCCCGCTTCGTTTACGTTTATGCGGTGGCACTCAATTCGATGCGACGTGCCGACGAAGCTATCGCCTTACTGCAGGATGCAGCGGCCCGATTCCCGGCTGACTTCGATATTCACTGGGGGCTTGCCACCATGTTGCGCGACCAGGGAAGACTTGATGAAGCGCGCAAAGTCGCTGATTACCTGGCCGAGATTTATCCGCAGGTCGAGCCTGTACAGAATTTGCTGCGGTCTCTGTAAGTTCGATACCGTCATCCGGTACTGCCGTCGTAGATCAGCTTCAGGCCTACGACAAACAACATCGCATAGGCAAACCTGAAAAAGAATCGATCGGTCACGCGATTATGCAGCCATACGCCCATGCCGATGCCAAGCGGCGCAAGCGGCGCAAGGATGAGCGACGTCGTCAGGTTGCTGGCGTCGAACTGGCCCAGCCAGGCGTATGGCGCGAGTTTGACGTAATTCACGACCGCGAAAAACACCACGGTCGTGGCGACAAACTGGGTCCGGTTTATTCCCCGCCGTAACAGGTACATCGTGATCGGCGGCCCACCGGCATGCGCGACAAAGCTCGTGAAACCGGCAACCGCCGCGGCGCCGATGCCGGCTCCCGGACCGAATAGTTTTTGCTCCGTCGCTCTCTGCATCACAGTTTGCAACCAGTGATTCAGCGTAAACGAAATGGCGACGATGCCGAGCAAAAGGCGCAGCCTCGCGGGGCTCATGAATTCGAACAACAAGGTACCGACGGCGATCCCCACCAGTGATGCCGGCAGCAGTATCCTTAGCTCGGGGAGTATCCATTTTCCGCGGTAGGCCCAGAGCCCTACCAGGTCCATCAGGCACAGTATCGGCAGGAGTATCGCGGCTGCCTGGACCGGCGAGACCACCATCGCGATCAGGGGCACCGCGAGTACCCCGAGACCGGATCCAAAGCCGCCCTTGGCAATGCCGAACAGTATGACCGCCGGAATGGCGGCCAGGTAGAAAAACGGATCGGTAATCAATGGCGGTCCCCGGGACGAGCGCCGAGAATAGCAAGAATCGGGCATCCGCTCTGCACTCCGGTTTTATCGCAGGGCCCGATTCATGCTTAAATGCAGAAACAAGAAGATCGAATGGCAAGATCCGTGAAGCTCCGTGTCCGTGACAACTCGATTCGCCTGAGACTGACCCGTTCCGAGGTCGAACTGGTGCGTGCCGATGGGCTCGTCCGGGGCAGGGTGCCGCTGGCAGGGGCCAACAATTTTGACTACGTGCTGGAGAGTTCGCCCGCCACCATCAAACCGGAGGCGCACATATCGAATAATGTGCTGACGGTGCGCGTTCCCGAGGCTGAAATATTACGCTGGTCGGGCTCGGATGAGGTGTCGATTTCCGCTACCCAGAAACTGGCCGACGGTGTCGAGCTGGGCATCCTGGTCGAAAAAGATTTCGCCTGCCTTACGCCTCGCGAAGGTGAGGATGAAACGGATATGTACCCCCATCCAATGGCCGGAGAGGAAACCTGCTGAAGCTCATGGCCGCGAGCCGTTATGCGTCATTCAGACCGGAGACCATCGGCTTTCTGCGCGAGCTGAAGCGCAATAACACTCGCGACTGGTTCAACGAGAACAAAACGCGCTACGAGGAAGACGTGCTCGATGTCGCGTTGCATTTCATCCAGTCGATGCATGATCCGCTGCAAAAAATCGCGCCGCATTTCACCGCGATCCCGAAGCGCATGGGTGGTTCACTGATGCGCGTGTATCGCGATACGAGATTCTCGAAGAACAAGACCCCGTACAAGACGAACATCGGCATACAGTTTCGGCATGAGCAGGCCAAGGACGTTCATGCGCCCGGATACTATGTGCACATCGATCCCGACGAAGTGTTCCTCGGCGTCGGACTGTGGCGTCCGGAGCCAACGGCATTGGCGGCCATCCGGGAGAGAATTTCGTTCAAGCAGGCGGAGTGGCTGCGGGCACGCGATGACAGGGCGTTCCAGCGTCACTTCCGGCTGGGCGGGGAATCCCTGAGTCGACCGCCACGCGGCTTCAACAAGGAACACCCGCTGATCGACGACATAAAAAGAACGGATTTCATCGCCTTCAAGAACATGCGTCTCGTCGAGGCGACGGAGACGCGGTTTCAGCAGAAAGTGGAGACGGCGTTCAAAGCGGCAACGCCCATGATGAAGTTTCTCTGCAACGCTGTAGGGGTCCCTTATTAGGATAAATACGGTCTGACCCCTTCGATATTTGATGCTAGAATCCGCCGCCACTTTGCCCACAATATTTAAATAGTCGGGGAACTACATGGCTGCTTTCGAAGACCCCGCGTTTGACGATCACGAACGGGTCATCTTTTGCCGCGACGTAAAGACGGGTCTGAAGGCAATTATTGCCATTCACTCGACGGCACTCGGAGCGGCTGCCGGCGGCACCCGCCTCTGGGCCTACGAATCGGACGACGCTGCCCTGCATGACGTGTTACGGCTGTCGCAGGCCATGAGTTACAAGAATGCAATGGCGGGGCTCAGGTTCGGCGGCGGCAAGGCGGTGATCATAAAGACGGAGGATTTCGAGGGCACGGACGCGCTGTACGAGAAGTACGGCGAGTTTGTCGACCAGTTGAACGGCGTCTACGTCACCGCAGAAGATGTCGGCGTCAGCGTGGAAATCATGGAGATCGTTGCGCGCCGCACGAAATATGTCTCCGGCCTGACGGCAAAGGCGGGTCATGCCGGCGGTGACCCGTCGCCCAAGACCGCTTACGGTATCTTCAAGGGTATCGAGTCAGCGGCCCGCTTCCAGCTCGGCCGCGATACCGTCGACGGACTGACAGTCGCCGTGCAGGGTGTCGGCCACGTCGGCTATCACCTTTGCAGATACCTGGCGGATGCCGGTGCGAAACTCGTTGTTTCCGATATCGATGACGCGCGCGTCCGCCGCGTCTGTGAAGAATTCAACGCGACAGCGGTCTCCACAGACGAGATCGTGACGCACGAGGCGGATGTACTGGCACCCTGCGCGCTCGGCGCGACTATCAGTGCGCAATCCATTCCGCAATTGAAAGCAACGATCGTGGCCGGCGGTGCGAACAATCAGCTCGACACACCCGAAGACGGGCAGCGGCTGGCCGATGCAGGAATACTTTATGCACCGGACTACGTCATCAATGGTGGCGGCATCATCAATGTGGCCAGTGAATATTTCGATGACGCAGACGACGACGAGGTAATGCGCCGCGTAGCCAAAATTGGCCCGCGACTGACGGGAATATTCGAGGAGGCCAGGAAATCCGGCAAAGCCACGAATTTTGTGGCCGACGACATGGCCAGGGAAATCATCGCATCCGCGGAAAAGCCGGGCTGAAAGTCTTTAGAGTTTCCTGACTACTTTGAGCAGTTTCTCGGGATTCGGACGGTCCACCAGGAATTTCGATAGCTCCGTAAACCTGATGATGCCGCTTGCATCGACAACCACCGAGGCCGGCCAGAGCGTGTCTTCGCCGTATTCCTTTTGTTGCGCATCCGGAACTCTGCCTTCGAGGAATATGCCCAGCTGTTTCGCGATCTCGAGCGATTCGTCGAGCCAGAAGTCGAACTCGACGCCGAAAATATCCGCGACCCTGCGGGTCGTTTCGAGCGGTTGCGGCGTGACCAGGATCAGCTTGGCGCCGGCATCGGTGATCTGCTTGTAGACCCTGGTCAGGTCAGCGACCTGCTTGCTGCAAAACGGGCACCACGAGCCGCGGACGAACAACATGATGGCCGGTGCACCCGCGAGGTCCGTTGATTTCAGGCGATTCCCGTCTTCGTCGACGGCTTGGAATTCGGGCAGGGGCCGCCCCGGCTTCAATTGTTCGGGAACCCGCCGGCCGCCTTCCTTTTTCCAGAGCAGGTACAGGATGCCCGCCAGGAGAACGAGCGCGGCCGGGATGAACCAGAGTATCGGATTGTCCAAGGGGATCCTCTTTATATGACTTCCAGGACGATCTTGCCCATGTGCTTGCTGCTTTCCATCAAAGCGTGTGCTTTGGCGGCATCGCCAAGCGCAAAGGTCGAATCGATTATGGGACTGACCGCGCCCGATGCAA
This sequence comes from Woeseiaceae bacterium, assembly GCA_041555515.1. Taxonomy (GTDB): domain Bacteria; phylum Pseudomonadota; class Gammaproteobacteria; order Steroidobacterales; family Woeseiaceae; genus SZUA-117. Next base: position 24,261 of record JBFFKF010000010.1, on the reverse strand, counting down.
GTAACGGGAGTACGTGATCCTGCAATTCGGCGGCGATCTGTGCCTTCTCCGCGGTCGTTTGTGGCCGCAGTGTCGAACCGCTAATCGTGAGACGTTTGCCGAGAACCTGGCGCATATCGAGTTCCGCTTTCGAACCCTGCAGGAACGCGATGATGACGTAGCGCCCGTCACGGCCGAGCACGTTCATGTTCTTCTGCATGTACGGTCCGGCGACCATGTCGAGCACCAGGTCGACACCTTTGCCGTCAGTCAGCGTCCCGACCTCGTGTTCCCAGTCGTTGTCCCTGTAATTCAGGGCGTGGTCGGCGCCGAGGCCGGTGCAGAAGCTGCATTTGTCGTCACTGCCGGCGGTTGTGATGACCGAGGCACCGGCGGACTTGGCCAGTTGTATTGCGGTCGTGCCGATACCGCTAGATCCACCATGCACCAGCAAGGTTTCTCCAGGCCCCAGTCCTGCGCGCATGAAGACGTTGTACCAGACGGTAAAAAAGGTCTCGGGTATGGCGGCTGCCTCGACGAAAGACAGCTTGCCCGGAATCCCCAGGCAGTGATTCTCGTTGACCCGGCAGTATTCGGCGTAGCCGCCGCCGTGACACAAGGCCATTACTTTGTCCCCGGTGCGCCAGCGCGACGCATTCTCCCCGCTGGCCACGATTTCGCCAGCGACCTCGAGTCCCGGCAAAGGATCGGCATCCGCCGGCAGCGGATACATGCCCAGCCGCTGCAGCACGTCGGGACGATTGACGCCTGCCGCGTGTACACGGATAAGCACCTCCGACTCACGCGGCTCGGGCCGGGGCACGGAGACCTCCTCCAGTACCTCGGGTGGGCCGGGTTCGCGAATGCGGACGGCACGCATGGTCCTGCCGGAGCGTTCCTGCGTCATATTCAGGCCGGCACGCCGAACAACTGCAGGTGGAAATACCTGACGGTCCAGAATGCCGCAAAGCCGATTGCGAGTACGAGAACGTCCATGCCGAGCGGCTGCCGCTCTATTTCGGAGGCGGGCGTCCTGCGATTCAGCGAAATGATGTCGATGACCGAGTAGGCGCCGAACGCGCCGAACAGCAGTATCGATGCCAGGTCGCCATTGGTGAGCAGGTGCACGAACGCCCACAGGAATACGCCGGACAGCATCGGGTGGCGTATCACGCGGCGAAAATTATTAGGCACATAGGCGGCAACGAGCAGGCAAAAGGCGACCGGCATGGCGAAGTTGGCGACGCCCGGCGCCCAGGCAGGGGGTTGGAATACCGCAGTAAATTCCGCGCGCGACATGCCGACGAGAATCAGGGCAAATCCTGCCAGCGCGATCAGCGAATAGATGCCCTTGAATCGCATCTCGCCAAGGCGCGACTCGAGCGATGTCCTGAACGTCGGAAACATCGGCAGCGAATGAATACCGAAAAAGAGAACCAGGCCGGTTAACAGGTAAAGCATCTTGATGTTTTTCTGCTTACTGACGGACCTGCCCAGTATGTACCGTTCGGCGGCAGATGTCATAATCGCGCGGAGTTCCGGGAGATAACAGGAATTGAGCGGTAACCCCATCCTCTGGCGTCCGGGCAAGGACAGGATCGAAAATTCGGCGATGTTCCGTTTCATGACGGAGCAGGGCTTCGAGACCTACGAGGAGCTCTACAGCTGGTCGATCGACGAGGTCGAAGCTTTCTGGCAGGGACTCTGCGAGTTCTGCGACATCCGCTTTACGAAGCCCGCGACCAGCGTGCTGGAGCAAGCGGGCGATATGACCACGGCGCAGTGGTTCACGGGCAGCGAACTCAGCTTTCCCGCGCACATGCTGCGCGGCAGAGGTGAGCGTGCCGCGATCATTTTCCGTGGAGAGGACGGCTCGCGGCGCGAACTCAGTTTCGCTGAATTGAAACAGGAAGTCGCGGGGATTGCGGCGGGCCTGGTTTCCGCCGGTGTCAATAAAGGGGATCGCGTCGCGGGATTCGTGCCCAATTGCCCGGAGGCGATCATCGCGATGCTGGCCACCACGAGCATCGGCGCGATCTGGTCGTCCTGCTCACCGGATTTCGGCATCAATGGCGTCGTCGACCGCTTCGGCCAGATCGAACCGAAAATCCTGTTTTGTGCCGACGGATACTTTTATAACGGCAAACGCATTGATTCGCTCAAAGCCGTCGCCGGCGTCGTGGAATTGATCGACTCGATTACAAAAACGGTCGTCATACCTTTCATCGGCGACGACCCCGAGCTGCCGGATACCCGCGGCGCGGTCTCGTGGCAGGATTTTACAGAGCCGGGAAGGGCACTCGAATTCGCGCCGGTCGAGTTTGACCATCCGCTTTACATCATGTACTCGTCCGGCACCACGGGCGTCCCCAAGTGCATCGTGCACGGCGTCGGCGGCACGCTCCTGCAACACCAGAAGGAACACGTACTGCACTGCGATATCGGAGAGAACGACCGCGTGTTCTATTTCACGACCTGCGGCTGGATGATGTGGAACTGGCTCGTCAGTGCCCTCGCATGTGGCGCGACACTGCTGCTTTATGACGGCTCTCCCTTCGCCGAAGACGGCCGCATTCTCTGGCGCATTGCCGAGGAGGAAGAGCTGACGATCTTCGGCACCAGCGCGAAATTCGTCTCGGCCCAGGAAAAAGCGGGTATCAGGCCCGGCGAAGAGTTCGACCTGTCGTCGATTCGCACGATCCTGTCGACCGGTTCGACCCTGGTGCCCGAGAGCTTCGATTTCGTGTATGACGCGATCAAGAAAGACGTGCAGCTGTCGTCGGTGTCGGGTGGCACGGACATCATCAGCTGTTTTGTCGGCGGCAATCCGATGAAGCCGGTATACCGTGGCGAGCTGCAGAGCCTGGCGCTCGCCATGAAAGTCGAGGTCTTTTCACCCGATGGGCGTTCCCTGACCGGTGAGAGCGGCGAGCTCGTGTGCACCAATGCATTCCCGTCGATGCCCGTCGGATTCTGGAATGACCCGGATGGCAGCAAATATCACGCGGCCTATTTCGAGCGCTATCCCGGCGTCTGGGCGCATGGCGACTTCGCCGAGATTACCGGCAACGGTGGCATGATCATCCACGGCCGCTCGGATGCCGTACTCAATCCCGGTGGTGTGCGCATAGGCACGGCGGAGATTTACCGCCAGGTGGAGAAGCTCGACGAAATACTCGAGAGCATTGCAATCGGGCAAAACTGGGACGGTGATGTTCGCGTGGTGCTGTTCGTCGTGCTGCGGGAGGACAAGGTACTCGACGACGATCTCAAGGCGCGCATTCGGCAACTTATCCGCGAAAATACGACGCCGCGGCACGTGCCGGCGAAGATCATCAGTGTGCCGGAGATCCCGCGCACGATCAGCGGCAAAATCGTCGAGCTCGCGGTGCGTTCCGTGGTGCACGGCGAGCCCGTGAAAAACACGGATGCGCTCGCCAATCCCGGCGCGCTGGAACATTTTCGCAATATTCCCGAACTGGCAGTCGAGTAAACGATGGCAAACGATGTAATCAGAGGTGCGCGGGTCGCGGAAGGCGTGGTCAAACCGGAATGGATAGATGCAAATGACCACGTGAATGTTGCTTATTACGTGCTGGCCTTCGATCTCGGCGTGGATGCTTTATGGCACGAGCTCGGGATCACTACGGAGTACATCGAACAAACCAGCGGCTCGACGTTTGCCGTCGAATGTCACATCACCTACCAACGTGAACTCGTGCGGGATGATCCGTATTTCGTTACTGCGCAGATTTTGGCCTACGACGAAAAACGTATTCATCAGTTTCAGCGCCTGTACCATGCCGAAAAAAACTTTCTTGCGGCAACAGGCGAGTGGATGAACCTGCACGTCGACCTTAAAGAACGGCGCGTGACTCCGTGGCCGGAATCAATACTGGCAAAGCTTGCAGAGTTTTGCGGTAAACAAGCCGATCAATCGTATCCCGAGGAAGCCGGCAAGCAGATGCGGGTCGGCAAACCAATCTATGCCATGAAACCCGAGGCCTGAAGCATGAGTACCGCGGACAAGCTGGTAGCGATCGACCAGGGAACGAGCAGCAGCCGCACGATCGTCTTTGACCGTGACGCAAGCGTGGTCGCGAGCGCGCAGCAGGAGTTTCCGCAGGAGTATCCGCGACCCGGATGGGTAGAACACGATCCCGAAGAAATCTGGAAATCGGTACTCGAGGTCTCCAAAAAGGCCCTGTCCGCTTGTGACCCCGGCGAGATAGCGGGCCTCGGCATTACCAACCAGCGGGAAACGACGCTGATCTGGGATCGCCGAAGCGGCGCATGCGTGCATCGAGCGATCGTGTGGCAGGACCGGCGCACGGCTGACCACTGTCAGGAACTGAAAGACAAAGGCGTCGAGGAAACGGTGCAGCGGAAAACCGGCTTGAAGCTCGACCCCTATTTTTCGGGAACCAAGGTCGCGTGGATACTCGAGAACGTCGCCGGCGCCAGGAAAAAAGCAGAAAACGGCGAGCTGGCATTCGGCACCATCGACTGCTTCTTGCTGTGGCGGCTGACCAACGGTCGCGTGCACGCAACGGATGCGAGCAATGCATCGCGCACCTTGCTCTTTAATATCCACACCCAGGAATGGGATGCGGAGCTACTGGAACTCTTCAATATTCCGCCATCGCTGTTGCCGGAGGTTAAGGACTCCGCGTGCGACTTCGGTGTCACGGACAAGTCCTCGATCGGTGCGGAAATCCCGGTATGCGGCATCGCGGGCGACCAGCAGGCGGCGCTGATCGGTCAGGCCGGTTTTGCCCCGGGCGCTACCAAGAGCACCTACGGGACCGGCTGCTTCGTGATCGCGAACACGGGCGCAAAGGCGGTGGAATCGAAAAACAACCTGCTGACAACGGTCGCCTATCGGCTCGATGGCAAGACCACGTATGGCATCGAAGGCAGTATTTTTGTCGCCGGATCGGCGATCCAGTGGTTGCGCGATCAGCTGAAAATCATCCGGGCGGCGCCGGATACCGCGGCGATCGCGGAAGCGACCGGCATCGTCGAGCACGTTCACGTCGTGCCCGCATTCGCCGGTCTCGGCGCTCCGTACTGGGACCCGAATGCGCGCGGCGCGATCCTCGGCCTGTCGCGCGACAGCGGCATCAGCGAGATCGTCACCGCGACGCTGCAGGCGGTTGCCTACCAGACCGGCGACCTGATCAATGCCATGTCCGACGACGGCATGGATCCGAGCGTAATTCGCGTCGATGGCGGCATGGTCGCCAACGACTGGTTCCTGCAATTCCTCGCGGACATCGTCAACGTGACGGTGGAACGGCCGGTCAACGTGGAGTCAACGGTGCTCGGCGCAGCGTTCCTGGCAGGCCTGCAAAGCGGCGTATTCGAGTCGACCGAGGCAATCGCCGCATTGTGGGCCAGCGACCGGGTCTTCGAGCCCGGGATGCCCGATGCAAAACGGAACGCGCTTTATGCCGGCTGGCAGGATGCGGTGGCACGGGTCCGTGTTTCCCGATAATGCGTAAGAGCGGTTTATGAAATAAGCTATCGAAAGCCATGGTCACAGTAGCAAAAGAAGAATTACAGGATTACGTCGACACGCCGCTCGAGCCGTCAGCCTGGGTGCGCATCGATCAGCAAATGATCAACGATTTCGCGGATGCGACGATGGATCATCAGTTCATCCACGTAGACGCGGCGAAAGCGGCGCAGACGCCGTTCGGCTCGACGATCGCACATGGTTATTTGACCATGTCGCTGATCTCGCATTTTCTCGGAGAGTGCGCCGTGCGCCCGGAACATACCGCGATGGCCATCAATTACGGGTCCGACAAGGTGCGATTCCTGCAGCCGGTCAAGGTCGGGAGTGAAATTCGCGCGAAGCCGGTGCTTATGTCGGTGACCGAGAAAGCCCCCGGGCAGGTACTGACGAAAACGGGCATCACGATCGAGATCAGGGGGGAGGAAAAGCCGGCGCTGGTCGCGGAGATCCTGAGCCTGTTCATACTTAAATAAGAAACGAAGAGACGGGGAAACAACATTGAGCATACGATTCGACGATCAGGTGGTGATCGTTACCGGTTCCGGGCACGGCCTTGGCAGGTCCCACGCACTCGAGTTCGCACGCCGCGGTGCACGCGTCGTCGTCAACGACCTGGGTGGCAGCGTCGATGGCACGGGCGGCGGCAGCGAGGCGGCGCAGGCGGTCGTTGCGGAGATCGAGGCCGGGGGCGGCCAGGCGATGGCGAACGGTGCCAACGTCGCAGACTTCGGCCAGGTCGAGGCGATGGTCGCCGACGCTATCGACAAATGGGGCCGCGTCGACGTGCTCGTCAATAACGCGGGCATCCTGCGAGACAAGACCTTCGCCAAGATGGACCTCGCCGATTTTGCTGCAGTGATCGACGTACATTTGAACGGCTCGGTCAATTGCAGCAAAGCCGTATGGGCTCAAATGCGCGAGCAGGAATACGGCCGCATCGTCCTGACGTCCTCGTCAAGCGGAATTTACGGCAATTTCGGCCAGACCAACTATGGCGCCGCCAAGATGGCGGTCGTGGGATTCATGAATTCTCTGGCACCCGAAGGCCTCAAATACGGCATCAAGGTCAATACCCTATCCCCGATTGCCTCGACCCGAATGACGGAAGACCTTATTCCCGAACACATCCTTTCGATGCTGCAACCGGAAGCGGTCACGCCGGCCGTCATTTTCCTGGCCAGCGAGCAGGCGCCGACCAGGCAGATCATCGCGGCAGGCGCCGGCGTGTATGCGCGCGTTGTAATCCAGGAAACGCCCGGCATATTCCTGGCCGAAGACGAGCGCGATGCGGAACACATTGCCGCGGCCTGGGAGCAGATAGCGAGTACCGAAGGGCAGGTTGAATTGCAGGCTGGTGGCGAGCAGACGGCGAAGCACGTCACTAAAGCCGCCGCAGCGTCAGGCATAAAACTCGATTAGGAATTCACGTGAAAGAAGCAGTCATTGTCTCGACCGCGCGCACGCCGATTGGCAAGGCGTATCGCGGTGCGTTCAACAACACCGAGGCGCCGACCCTTGCGTCGCACGCGATACGCCATGCCGTCGAACGTGCGCGGGTGGCGCCGGACGAAGTCGACGATGTGATCATGGGATGCGCCATGCAGCAAGGTTCGAGCGGCCGCAACGTCGCCCGCCAGTCCCTGCTGGCGGCCGGTCTGCCGGTCACTGTGCCGGGCATGTCCGTCGACCGCCAGTGCTCATCCGGCATGATGGCGATCGCGATCGCGGCCAAGCAGATTCTGGACGACAACATGTCGGTCGTCGTCGGCGGCGGCGTGGAGTCGATCAGCCTGGTACAAAACGAGCACTTCAATCTCTATCGTGCGTCGGATCCCAATGTTCTCGAGGCGGCTCCCGACATATATATGAGTATGCTCGACACCGCCGAGGTCGTGACGAAGCGCTACGGCATTACGCGCGAACAGCAGGACGAGTTCGGATTGCAGAGCCAGCAGCGCACGGCGGCTGCCCAGGAAGCCGGCGCGTTCGACGACGAGATCGTTCCCATCACCACGACCAAAGGTGTCATGGACAAGGAGACCAAGGAGATCAGTTTCGAGGAAGTGACGCTCGAGAAAGACGAAGGCAACCGCCCGGACACCACGCTCGAAGGCCTGGCCGGGCTTAAGACCGTGTTCGAAGATGGCCACATCACGGCCGGCAATGCCAGCCAGTTATCGGACGGCGCCTCTGCGGCCATCGTCATGGATCGCGCGCTGGCCGAGAAACGCGGTCTCGAACCGCTCGGCATCTATCGCGGCATCGCCGTCGCCGGCACCGAGCCCGATGAAATGGGCATAGGCCCGGTGTTTGCCGTGCCGAAACTGCTCGAAGGTACCGGCATGTCCATGGACGACATCGGACTGTGGGAATTGAATGAAGCGTTTGCCGTACAGGTCATTTACTGCCGCGATCGTCTCGGCATTCCAAATGAATTGCTGAATGTAAACGGAGGCGCCATTTCGATCGGCCATCCCTATGGCATGTCGGGCGCAAGACTCGTCGGCCACGCGCTGATAGAGGGCAAACGGCGCAATGCAAGATTCGTGGTCTGCACTATGTGCGTCGGTGGCGGTATGGGCGCTGCCGGATTATTCGAAGTCATATAACAAAGTTGTTACGGACCCGGCAAAAACTCGGCAAGTACCGCATCATCAGCCGCATTGCGTCAGGCCCGCTGGCAGACGTCTATGCGGCAATGGACACCATTCACAAGACTCGTGTCGCGCTTAAACTTCCAAGAGAAGCGCACGGCGCGACGCATGAGGACTTTATTCGCGAAGTGCAGCTCGCTTTCAAGCTCGATCACCCGAATATTTTGAAAGTGCAGGATGCCAGCTTTGTCGATGGCCAGTTCGTGATCGCGATGGAACTCGGCATCGAGTCGCTGGCGGATCGCATGGTGCGACGCATTTCCACGTCGAGCGCGCTCGAACTCGCGGAACAAGCGCTGGCGGCGCTGGCGCACGCACACGAGCGAAAAATCATCCACTGCGACGTCAAACCGGAGAACTTCATTCTTTTCCCGGGCAATCGCATGAAGCTCTGTGACTTCGGTTTTGCCAAGGTCAGCCTGCGAACGCTCAAGGCGTCCGGGTCGGGGACGATCGATTACATCGCGCCGGAGCAGGCGATGGGGCGGCCGAAATTCCAGTCGGACGTGTTTTCGCTGGGCCTGGTCCTGTACCGGCTGTTTTCCGGCAAGTTACCCGAGTGGCCGTACAAGTGGCCGATGGTGGGCAAGGACAGGTTGCAGGCGAGAGTCCGTCCGGAATTCGTGCAGATGCTCAAGAAAGCCATGCAAATCGATCCGGCCAAGCGCTACAAGAACGCCATGGAGATGTATGCGGCATTCGCAAAAATACAAAGCCGCGCCCGGCGGCAGCGAAAAGGACGCAAACGCAATGGTGCACGCCGGGCGGCCAAATCCGCCACGGCATGGAAACAGCTGCAGTGGCGCGAATTCCAACGGCAGTTCAGGTCCGTGCTGGAGACGCGACACGAGTGCCGGCGCTGTGCAGGCCCGGTCGCCGAAAACATGCAAGCCTGCCCGTGGTGTGGCATCGATAACCCGGCACGTGGCGCCGTCACCCGCATGCCGGCGACCTGTCCACGCTGTGAGCGAGGCGTAAAGACTGACTGGGACTATTGTGCCTGGTGTTACGGGCGCGGCTTCGAAACCGACACCACCCGCTTTTTCGATGACAAGCGATACGTGGCGCGGTGTTCCAACAGTCGCTGCCGCGGGCCGCTGATGGCGTTCATGCGCTATTGCCCCTGGTGCCGCGTCAAGGTCAAGCGGCAGTGGAAATTGCCGGGGAGCCAGCACAAGTGTCCGAATTGCCGCTGGGGCATCGCAAAGGAGTTCTGGAATTACTGCGCCTGGTGCAAGGAGCCGCTCGGACATGCTTAAGCATGGAGTAATGAGGTGCACCGCCAGGGCATGAACGGCAATCAAATGGATGCTTCAAGCGACAAAATAATTTTGCTCGAAGGCGGCGACGAACCGGAAAAGGTCGAGACGTCCGTCGGTGGCGGCTCGATGATCGCTTACACCTGTCGGGCCCCGGACAGGGACACGCCGAATGAGGACGCGGTTGCCGCCATTCCCTATGGGCCCGACGCGGTGGTACTCGTGATTGCGGACGGTGCTGGCGGGCTGCCCGCAGGTCGGCGCGCAGCGCGAACCGCGGTACGTTCCCTGGAGGAATCGTTGCACATGGCAATGGCCGAGACGGTGCTTCTGCGCGGCGCAATTCTCGACGGCATTGAAGCCGCGAACCAGGCGGTGCTGTCGCTCGGCACCGGTTCGGCGACCACGATGACCGTCGTCACAATCGAAGGGTTGATCGCGCGCACCTACCAGGTCGGCGACTCCGAGGCGATCATCGTCGGCCAGCGTGGCGCGATCAAGGCGCAGACGATGGCGCACTCGCCAACAGGCTTTGCCGTCGAAGCCGGGTTCCTCGACAAGCGCGAGGCACTGCATCACGAAGACCGCCACCTGGTATCGAATTTTATCGGCACGACCGATATGCATATCGGTGTCGGTGCCGAGGTCAAATTAAAACCGCGCGATACGGTGCTGCTTGCCAGTGACGGGCTGGTGGACAATGTTCACATGCATGAAATCGTAGAGATGATTCGCAAGGGGCCGCTGTCCGAGGCAATCGACTCGATATCGACTCTCGCGAAAAGAAGAATGGTGGTGGAATCCAAGCACCAGCCGAGCAAGCCGGACGATCTTTCCCTGATACTTTTCCGCAAGCCTTACAACGGCCAAACAATTCGCACCAGCGGCCCGCCGAAGCCATGATTCTTTGCAAGGAACATATCGCCGTTGCCGGAGCCAGAGCCGCCACGCCTGAGTCAACAGCAGGCTATGTAAAGTATTTTCGCCAGCAATGGCGGGCAGTGCCGGCAGGGGCCGCGGTTCGTGCTGCATCACAGCAATTAAGGCGAATAAAAACAGCCATCTATGCATTGGTGGCGCAACGCTGCGGCATGCTGAATAGTGTGTAGCAGAACACTGACCAAAGCGCTTGCGGGCAGTATGCTGGCGTATTAAGGTCACAGGGGTGTCAGCAGCGGCCGACCGGCGTCAATATGCCGGCAGGCCAATGGAACTTAAGGGGCAAAGAGGCAATCCAAGCAGACATAAGTCGACCGCGGCAACGCATGTTCGTATCCGGGGCCGGGGTCGAGTCGGGGACATCGCAGAGCATCCAGGGCGTCAGTGCAATGAAATCAATTCGCCACAGAAATTCCATCTATTCACGGATCCGGACAGGCCTTGTCGCGCTTGTCGTAGTCCTTGTTCTTGGCGGCTGCGCCGTCACCTATTCCGGCAGCAGCATGCCGGGCGGCGGCGGCATGTCGGGCGGCGGCATGTCGGGCGGCGGTATGTCCGGTGGTGGCAGCTCTGGCGGCAGCTCTGGCGGCAGTTCCGGCGGCAGCTCCGGCGGTGGCGGTATGTCGGGCGGTGGCGGCATGTCCGGTGGCTCTTCGGGCGGTATGTCCGGCGGTGGCGGTGGCATGTCCGGTGGCTCTTCGGGCGGTGCTTCGGGCGGTGCTTCGGGCGGCGCTTCGGGCGGTGCTTCGGGCGGCGCATCGGGCGGCGCATCGGGCGGCGCATCGGGCGGCGCATCGGGTGGCGCATCGGGCGGCGCATCGGGTGGCGCATCGGGCGGCATGTCCGGCAGTGGCGGCATGTCCGGTGGCGGCGCGGGCGGTGGCGGCATGGCCGGCGGCGGCGGCATCCAAGGTGTAAGCGGACCGGTACGCGGTCCCGACGCACCCGGCGGCCTGTACGGCGAAGGCGAGGAGTGCACGGAAAACTACGGCGGGACCGGCGGAATCGCCGGCCCGGTCGGTAATTGTGAAGGTCAGGCGGGTGGCGTTGGCCAATATCCCGGCGAAAGCGAAGCCGAGCGCAAAGCCAGGCTGGAAAAGACGCTCGAGGAATCGGTTGGCGGTTTCGATGAAGTCCTGGCCGACGAGCAACGAGAGATTTCGACTGTCGGGCGCAACACGGAAGGTTTCGGTGGCTCCGGCGGCGGTGGCGCAGGTTCGGGCCGTGTGGGTCTCGGCAAGCAGGCGACCGGTGGCGCCGAGGGCGCCGAGGGAAGCGGCGGCGGTAGCGGAGGCGGCGCCGGCAGCGTGGTCGAGCCGGGAGAACAGCGCCAGGCGAGTATTGGCGGCCTCAGCGAAGAAGAGATCAAGGCGCGAACCCCGGATGACATTCCGGATCTCATCAGCGAAGACATCGTGGCAAAACAATTGCGTGAAGCCGCGCTCGCCGAGGACGATCCCGTATTGCGCGAGCGCCTGTGGGAAGAATACCGGCTGTACAACGATCTCTGATTTTTGCATCGTAAAGCCGGGCAGGGATATTAAGAATTAACATGAGAAAAGAAATACGTCTGCTATTGCTGATCGCAGTCGCTGCCTTGATGAGCACTGGCTGCACCGTTTCGGAGGTGATTCACGCAGAAACGACCGAGCTTGAGACCGCCTCACTGCAGATTTCCGAGTCCATGCTGCTGGACGTCGGTATCATGAATTTCGCGGCCGGCGTTCCTGATAAGAACGATATCGAGAAGACCCAGATTTATCCGGAAGTGCGGAATGCGGAGGCCAGATATCTTCCGTATCACCTCAAGACGACCTTGCAGGGCACCGGTTTCTGGGGCGCTGTGCGTGTGATTCCGTCGGAATATGCATTTACGGACGTCGTAATCAACGGAGCTATCGAAAATTCCGATGGCGAATTCGTCACGGTCACTATGCAAGCCAGGGATGCGCTGGGCAACGACTGGTTCGAGCGGTCCTATTCGATGCAGACCGGTATTACGTCGTACGCGGAGTACCGCGACCGTACCCAGGATCCCTACCAGAAAGTCTTCAACGATTTTGCGAATGACCTTCGGGCACATGCGATGACGCTGACGCCGAAAGACATCTCTCGCATTCGACAGGCATCCGAACTCAAGTTTTTCGCAGACATGGCACCAACTGCCTATGGCGACCACTTCACGCAAGACAAAGATGGTGAAGTGACGATCGTTCGGCTGCCCGCCGAGAACGATCCGATGGTGGATCGGCTGCGACAGATACGCGAAAGGGACCGCCTCGTCGTCGATACGCTGAATGAGCATTACGCAAACTTCTACTACGGCATTGCGCTGCCATACGAGGGCTGGCGCAAACGGACCCGCGAGCAATCGATTGCTTACCGGCAAGTCAGGCGAACCGCGGCGATGCGGGCGTTGATCGGCGCCGCCGTGGTTGCAGGTGCGATGCAATTCGAGCCGAGCCGCTCCAGCTATTCGCGCTATCGGTCACAGTCCATCGCGCAGTCCGTTGCGATTAACAAAGGCATGAATACGATCATGAATGCTCTGCGTCAGCGCTCGGCGGCGAACCTGCATCGCGAGGAAATAAAGGAGTTGTCGGAATCATTCGTCGCGGAGGCTGCGCCGATGACCTTGCAGGTCCAGGGCGAGACGATGCGGCTCACCGGTACGGCGGAAGCCCAGTACGAAAGCTGGCGCAAATTGCTCCACGAAATCTACGAAGCCGAGACCGGCTTTACTGACGCCATCGAGGTCGGGAATCCCGCCAGATCCACACAACCGACCGGCTAAGTCAGACCATAAGCGATGCGGGTACTGAAAGAAGGTACACGGCTGGCGCAGAGATATACGCTAATTCGCCGGCTCGGCGCCGGCGGCATGGCGGAAATCTGGCTGGCGAGCGACCGTCAGGCTGACTCCAGGGTTGCCCTGAAGTTTCTCGCTGCAGGGTTCACGGAAAAGGAGTCCTATCGTGACCTGCTGCGCAAGGAATGGCGAATAGGCAGCAATCTCATGCACGCGCATATCGTGCGCGTCTTCGAATTCCATGACGATCCCGAAGGGGCTTTCTACAGCCTGCAATTCATCAGTGATGTCGACCTGGGCGTGCTCTGCGGCAAAGACCCGGGGGATGCGCTGCCACCGATCGGCCTGATCGCGGACGCGCTGCGTTACGCACACGCCAAAGGTGTCGTGCATCGTGACATCAAAGCGTCAAATGTATTGCTCGATGGCAGAGGCGCACCCTACCTGGTCGATTTCGGCGTTGCCGCCCTCCCGGCTGAAGAAGTTGCGGTCGCCGGGGGCAGCGAGATCAACGCGAGCCCGCAACAGAAGGCCGGCGAGGCACCGCGTCCCGCCGATGACATTTACGCGCTCGGCGTATTGATGCACGAATTGCTGACGGGCTCTCCGCCATCCCTCGATGGCCCGCTGAACATTTTGTTGCCGGACGGCAGCGCCGCACCGCCAGCAATCACCGCGCTGATCAGCGATATGCTTGCCGGCGACGCGGCGGCCAGGCCCTCGGCAGAGGAAGTGGCGGGGCGGCTCGCTGCCGCCGGCTTTGCCGCGGGCGTCGCGCCCAGGCGCTATCTCGGGGATCTGCAAGTCGCGCCGCAGGATGCGGTCGAAGCCATTCAGCCGGTGCGCCGCGAATTTCGCCCGGTGGCCGATCCGTCCGCCAGGCAGCCGGCCGCCAAGGGCGTATCGTCGAGAATGCTTTATGGTGGCCTTGCGGGAGCGCTGCTGATCCTGCTCGGCGTCATTTTTGTATTACCCTCGCTTGTCGATCAAGAGCCCGATGTCGGGGTCAGCGAAGGCAGGCCGGCTGACCAGACGGATGCAGCTGACCAGGACCAATTGTTGCCGGGCGACGCGGCACCGGCAACGCCGTTCAGCGAGAACATAAGTCCCGAATTCGTCGGTGATCCGGCAAGTGTCAAAGTCGCGGCTGACGATGCACTGGGCGAACTGTTGTCGAAACTCGGGCGTTTGCGAAATCGGGCCATTGAACGATGGGGTGGCCAGTCGTACCTGGATGCTGTCGATATCTACGCGCAGGGCGATGAGGCTTATCTCGACAGGAATTATGCGGCGGCGGGGGAACTGTATCGCAAGGCATCGGGCATGCTGGACCCGTTCTTCGAGCGCATTGATGAGGTCTTTGCCGAGACCCTGGCCGCCGCCAAAGAAGCCTTTGCGGTGCCGGATCCGGCCGAGGCGGTGCGGCTCTATGATCTCGCGGTTGCCATTACGCCCGGGCACCCCGAGGCTGAAACGGGCCTCAAACGCGCACTGAATCTCGAGTCAGTGCTCGAGCTGAGCGCGCAGGGCATCCGCTTCGAGAAAGATCTCGAACTCGACGCCGCAAAGCTCGCGTTCGAGAAAGCGCTCGATCTCGACCCGCTGTGGGAACCGGCAGCGGAGGGACTGGAGCGGGTGCAGATCGCGATTAAACAGATGGCTTTCGAAATGCGCATGACGGAGGGGATCGAAGCGCTGGCAGCCGAAGACTTCGCGAGCGCGCGGGCCGCATTCAATGCCGCCAAGGTCCTCGACCCGACATCCAGGCAGCCGGCGGATGGACTGTTGCAGGTCGATCAGGGCATCAGGCTCGCGAACATTCGACGGCTGGAGCGGGAGGCCGAGGTACTGGTCGCGGACGAACAGTGGGAAGCATCGATAGGAGTATTCGAGGAGATACTCGGCATCGATCCCGATCTGCAATTCGCGAAAGAAGGGCTCGCGTATTCGAAATCCCGGGCCGTATTGCACAACAAGCTGCAGGCACTGATCGACGACCCGGATACCTTGAGTGACCCGGTCAACCTGCAGACCGCGACCGGGTTGCTTCTCGACGTTGCTCGCGTTACGCCGCTAGGGCCGCGCCTCGATGACCAGAAAAATGAATTGTCCCGGCTTTTGAAACGGGCAGCGACACCCCTCAAGGTTCAATTGATTTCGGACAACGCGACGGATGTAGCAATATTCAAGGTGGGACATTTCGGTACTTTCACGACTAGGGAATTAGAATTGGTTCCAGGCGTGTATGTTGCGGTTGGCAATCGGCCGGGATACCGGGACGTAAGGCTCGAATTTCGCGTCGCGCCGGAGATTGAAATGCAGCCGATCGTCATTCGATGCGAGGAACAAATTTGAAATTCACTACTGTCATCATCACGGACAGTCAGGGTGAGCGGCGGCTGAATATTGAAGACCTGCCGCTGCGGCTCGGCACAGGCAGCGATTGCGAAATTCGTTTGCCCGGCCCCGGCAGCAGTGCAGTCGCGATTCTTGATGAGCTGGACGGCGAGCCTTTTGTGCAGCCGGTGGGGCGCAGCGGATCGCTCAAGATCAATGGCGATGAACTTCGTACGTCCCGCAAACTGGTGGACGGCGATGAGCTCGAGTTTTTCGGCACGCGGATCGTGGTCGGCCAGCGGGACGCAGCGCTGACCCTGCAGATCCGGCTCGAAGACTCGGCCTATGTCACCAAACCGCCGGAACTGCCGGAAACCGGGCAGCTTGCCAGCGAGACGATTGCGCCGACCGCGTTCCAGCGCGCCCGGGACACGTCGCGCGCCGAGCAAAAGGAAACCCGCGAGCGCTGGAAAGTCATGGTCGGCGCCGCCATCCTGGGTCTCTTGCTGCTATCGTCCCTGCTGTTCACCTCGAAATCGATCCAGTTCGAGGTGCAACCCGCCGGCGCGGACAGCCTCTCGGTGGAGGGCGGCTGGTTCAAGCTGCCACTGGGCGAGCGCACCTTGATGCGCCAGGGAAGCTACACCGTGCACGTGAGCAAGGAAGGTTACTACGATGTTTCCCAGGCGTTCGAGGTCGGCGAGGCGCCCAGCCGCACTATCCTGATCGAGATGCGCAAGCTGCCGGGACAGCTGACGATAACCACCGATCCCCCCGTCGATGCCATCGTCACGGTCGACGATGACAAGATCGGGCGCGCACCTTATGGTCCTGTGGAACTCGAGCCGGGAACCCACAGCGTGACCGTCAGCGCCGAACGATTCCTGCCTTATGGACAGCGATTGCAGGTCCCGGGCCTCGGCAAGTCGCAGCAGCTGGATGTGCAGCTCGTGCCGTTATGGGCTGATGTAGAGGTAACCTCGAATCCACCGGGCGCTGCCATTCTCGAGGGCACCACGCAAATCGGTGCGACGCCGGCGCGTCTCGAGCTCCTCGAGGGCAGTCACTCGATCATACTGGTGTTGGACGGCTATAAAGCCTGGGACGGCACGGTCGAGGCGGTTGCCAACGAGGACCAGGTGTTGCCAACCGTACAGCTCGAACCCGCGAATGCGCAGTTGCTGGTCAAGTCCATTCCGCGCGGCGCCAACGTCACGGTGAATGGCCGCTATCGGGGTCAGTCGCCGGTGAGCATTTCCCTGTCGCCCGACGTCAACTATGAAATCGGTCTCTCGAAAGCGGGTTATGGCACGACGACGCGAAGGATACGACTCGAGGCCGCGGCCTCGGAAGAGATCGAGATTGACCTCACGGCACGTGTCGGCGAAGTGACCGTGGCGGCATTGCCCGGGGACGCGACGATCTACATCGATGGCCGCGCGCGCGGCACCGGCACCGTGACCCTCAGGCTTTCGTCCGCGCCGCATCGGCTCGAGGTGAAACGCAACGGCTACCAGACCTTCAGCCGCAGTATTACGCCGCGACCCGGCTATCCGCAGAACATTCCGGTGCGGCTCTTATCAGAAGCAGAGATCGCGGCACAGAATACCGCGCGTACTATCCAGAATTCGCAGGGACAGATGTTACAGCGCGTGGAGCCCGGCAGCTTCACGATGGGCACGTCGCGTGCCGAACAGGGGCGGCGCGCGAACGAGGTGATCGTGCCGGTGCAGATTACAAAACCGTTCTTTATCGGTGCCAAAGAGGTGACCAACCGGGAATTCCGGCGTTTCCGGCAGAATCACGATTCACGCGGCGACATACACGCATCGCTCGCTGGCGATCTGAATCCCGTCGTCAACGTTACCTGGGAAGATGCGGTGGAGTATTGCAACTGGCTCAGCACGCAGGAAGGCCTGCCCCTCGCATACAAGAAAGTATTCGAACGGTGGCAGCCGATCGAGCCGACGCCGAACGGCTATCGGCTGCCGACAGAAGCCGAATGGGTGTGGGCGATCCGCTACCAGGGTCGATCCAACGCGAACACGTTCCCGTGGGGCAGGAGCATGCCGCCGCGCCGCGACAGTGGTAATTACGCCGGCAAATCGGCAAATGCTCTCGTACCCTCGATTCTGCCAGGCTTCGACGACGGCTATGCCTCGACGGCGCCGGTCGGGACGTTTGCGGCGAACGCACTGGGCATTTATGACGGTGGCGGTAATGTCGCTGAATGGGTCCAGGACTACTATCACGTGCCGACCCCCGGGCAGACGGAACCGATCAAGGATCCGAAGGGGCCCAGCCGGGGTGCTAATCGCGTCATCAGGGGGTCGAGCTGGATGCATGCCGGAATCATGCAGCTTAGAATGGGCTATCGCGACTTTGGGAATCGCGGCCGGCCGGATGTAGGATTCCGCATTGCCAGAAACGTTCCCTGAGACCGTCGCGACATTTCGGCCGCAAAGAGGTCTAAAAGGAAGGCTTCGCAACCCGGGTAGACCATGTCCAGATCCTTGCTGACACTGCTGCTTTTGATCCTGATCGTGAGCCCCGCGTGGGCGCAGGACGAGGCCTCGGCGGGCGACGTCGAGGAGCCGGAAACCGCAGAGGCTGTTGCGGCCGATGACAGCGGAGAAGTCGGCGGACCCGAAGCGCCTGGCGAGGCCGACGAAGCCGACGCGGCCGAAGAGGCGGATCCAATCGTTGATCCGGATTTCGATGATGCAGCGCTCGACGTGCAAACCTACGAGGAGGACGATGACGATTTCGTTCCGTCTGAAGAAATCCCTGCCGACGAGCCGATCCCGTTTCCGTCGAACATCTGAATTGCCAGTGAGGATTCCAAGGATATCGGATTTGCAATCTGAGACAGGTTCCATATGAAGAAAAGAAACATCCCGGTCGAGTTCGTCTTTCAGCTGTTCGCGCTGATCATCGCGATCATCGTCGTGCACGCGTTTTACGTGTCGATCGTGCGCCCCAATGCCAACGAGTTTCTCGCACAGCAGGCAATCGAACGAGAAGCGGATCCGGAATACGTCTCGGAACGAAACAACTGGGTCCTGATCATGAACCTCGAGCAGGAATCCTGTTTCATCCTGATGTTCTGGGCACTGGCTATCATGGGCTATAAAGGCAGGAGCATCCTCGAGGAACGCAAGTTGCTGGAGGTCGAACTCATTCCCATTGCCGAGGGCATGCGAATATTGCCCGAGGACACACGCGAGTTCGCTCGGCAGGTGCAGGCGCTGCCCGAGGAAGGGCAAAAGATGCTCATCCCCCGTGTCCTGCTGAACGCGTTGCGCCGTTTTAATACGACGCGAAACATTCAGGACGTGTCGGCAAGTTCGAACACCATATTCGAGTCCGAAGCGGAACGGCTCGAATCGGAGCTGTCGATGATCCGATACATCTCCTGGGCCATCCCCTCGATCGGCTTCATCGGCACGGTGCGTGGTATCGGCGAGGCGCTCGCGCAGGCCGACAAAGCGGTGCAGGGCGATATCGCCGGCGTAACGCAAAGCCTGGGCGTGGCATTTAACTCGACGTTCATTGCGCTGCTGATCAGTATTTTCCTGATGTTCCTGGTGTACCAGCTGCAACTCCTCCAGGAACGGCTGGTCTTCGACAGCCAGGTCTATGTCGATGACAAGCTGATCCTCCACATGAAATCCGATTAAGCAAGGAATTGGTATCCCGATTGACTCGTCTTGCGATACATATCAACGACGCCGGCATCACCCTGCTGGGAAAGGATCAGATTGTCTACCGCGAACCGGGATTCGCCTGGCTGGGCGATGACAAGCTGCAGACCGGGAATGAGGCTTTCGCAAAAGCACGCATTGACCCGCGCCGCATTCAGCATCGTTACTGGTCGGAACTCGTCACCGCGCCATTAAAGGATTCGCGCTTTACGCATCTGAGTGCTGCGGATCTCGTCAGCAGGCAACTCGAACAGATCTGGCGGCAAGCGGGACCCGGCATCAGTGAACTGTTCGTTGCGGTCCCGCCTTACATGGATTCGCAGCACCTGGGGCTGTTTCTCGGTATCGCAGGCGAGTTGAAAATACCGGTTGCTGCGATGGTCGATGCGCCGGTCGCGGCAACCCGGCGCGAGTATCGCAATGCGGTACCCGTGCACATCGATATGAGTCTGCACTCGACCATGCTCTCGAGGCTGTCGCAGCAGGGCGCGGCGCAAGCGGAACGAAGCGATGTGCTGGAATCCTGTGGCGTATACGCGCTGTACGACGGCTGGTTGAACACGGTTGCCGAGGCGTTCGTGCAGCAGTCCCGATTCGATCCCCTGCATACCGCGGCGACGGAACAAATGCTCGTGAACCGACTCGGCGGCTGGCTCGCAGAAGCGGCACGAGGCGATCATGTCGAGATGCAACTCGAGTATTCCGGCACGACTTATACCGCCAGCCTCGAGTCCCTGGCGCTAATCGGGGCCGCCGCGCCGATCTATCAGGAGATATCGAACAAGCTGCGCGCGATATTCCGCGCCGAGGAGACCCCCGCCATCCAGGTGAGCGATCGCGTCGCGCGCCTCCCCGGGCTGACCGAGATGCTGAAGGCGAGGGTCGGCGGCGAAGTCTTCGTCCTCGAGCCCGGCGCGACCGCGCGCGGTGCGCTGGCGCGCTGCCGGCAGGCCGAGGGGGACGCCGGCGGCATCAGCCTGATCCGGCAATTGCCCTGGGACCAGGCTGCCGTCGAAATCGAACACCATGCAGACGACCGCTCCCGGGCAGGGACGCCGACGCACCTGCTGTATGGCCACACGGCCTATGCGATCGGGAATTCGGCGCTGGTTCTGGGGTCTCAGGAAGGAGAGGAGGTGCGCCACATCACGCTCGCCGCCGATATGCCGGGCGTATCCCGCCGTCACTGCTCGTTGCTCAAGAAAAACGGGCAGTGCGTGCTCGAGGATCACAGCCGTTACGGCACGTTTTTGAACGGACACCGCATCGACGGTTCATCCGTGCTGCAGGTAGGCGACATCCTGCGCGTCGGGTCTCCGGGATACGAGTTTCAGCTGATCAGGACGGACGACAGTAATGGCTAGAAAAAGACGGCCGATGGAAGTCTTCAGCATGTCGTTTCTCGACTGCATGAGCTGCGGTTTCGGCGCCGTCATCCTGTTCTTCATGATCATCAACGCCCAGGTTATTCATGAAACGGATAGCCCGCCGGACAAACTGCAGGCGGAAACGACGCGGCTCGAATTTGAAATACTCGAACACCGCAAGAATCTCGTCCTCGCGAAGAACACCATGGAGGATTTGAACGACGAAAAAGTGACGGCCGAGGATCAGATACAGCAGATCATTCGTCTGATCGAGAAACTCAAAGCCGAGCTTGAAAAATTCGATCTGGAAACGCTGGCAAAAATAAAGCGAGTCGAGAGCCTGCAATCGGATATTGAAAGACTCGAAGAGGAAAAGAAACGTCTCCTTGCACTCGAACGCGAACGTGAGCAGGAAGGGACCCGCGTTCGTTCATTTATCGGCGACGGGGATCGCCAGTACCTGACCGGACTAAAAGTGGGCGGTGAGAGAATCCTCGTCCTGGTCGATTCCTCCGCCAGCATGCTCGATCGCAAGATCGTCAACATCCTGCGCCGCCGCAACATGTCCGATGACGTCAAGATCAGGTCACTGAAATGGCGGCAGGCCGTTGCCAGCGTGGATTGGCTGTCTGCTCAGTTCCCGCCGGACAGCAAGTTCCAGATCTACACGTTTAATAAGGAGCCGCAACCGGTACTGGCGGGCACGGACGAGATGTGGCTCGACGTGGGCGACGGCGATCAGCTGAGCGAGGCGATACGCATACTGCGGCGCACGGTGCCCCAGGAAGGGACCAACATGAAAGGCGCTTACGAAGTGATTCAAAGATTGAATCCGAAACCGGACAACGTCATCCTCCTGGTCGACGGATTACCGACCATGGATGGGCCGGATTCGGCACGAGGCATGGTGACGGGCCAGGAACGTTTGCGCTATCACTATGCGGCGATTGACCGGGTACCGTCCGGCGTACCAATCAACATTCTTCTTTTTCCGATGGAAGGTGACTATTTCGCATCCATCGCTTATTGGCTGCTCGCCTACCAGACTGGCGGTGCGTTCATGAGCATCAGCAAGGACTGGCCGTAAGGACATCAGCACGTGGCAAAGCGCAACAGAAATGTAGAAGCATTCAGCCTGTCGTTTCTCGACTGCATCTGCTGTGGTTTCGGCGCGATCATCCTGCTGCTGGTACTGAGCAAGATCTACGAGCCGGCAATCCTCGAAAAGACCGAGGAGGACCTCAATCAGTTGATCGCGGCACTGCAGGAGCAGTTGTTCCAGGTCCGCGGAGATTCCATCGCGGCGACAAGGGAACTCGGACGGGTGCAGCTCGAAACTTCGGAAACCAAAATGCGGCTGCAGACATTGCAGAAGGAACTGAACAGTATCCAGGCGCAGTTCGAGCTACTGGACAACGACAATCCCGCGCTCAACATTGACGAGGGCGAGCTGCGGGCCGCGCGCCAGAGGCTCACCGAGGAGATGCTGAACTTGAGACCGTACCGCCGCACGCCGAACGATGCGGTAGGCGGCATACCCGTCGATAGCGAGTACATCATCTTCGTCATCGACACTTCAGGCAGCATGCAGGCGAAATGGACCTGGGCGGAGACCAAACTCGCACAGGTGCTCGACGTATACCCGCGCGTCAAGGGTCTGCAGATCATGAACGACAACGGCAGCTACATGTTCCAGCAGTACGGCGGTACCTGGATCCAGGACACGCCACAGATCCGTGCATCGATCAAGGCGCGCATGCGGCAGTGGCAGGCATTCAGCGACAGTAACCCGGCCGACGGCATCGCGTACGCGATCGAGACCTTCTGGGCACCAGACAAGAAAATCAGCATCTATGTATTCGGCGACGAGTTTCAGGGCGGCTCCATGGAAGCCGTGCTGCGTCAGATCGACAGCATCAACGTAGAAGACGCGGAGGGTAACCGCCGCGTGCGCATCCACGCCATCGGCTTCCCGTATAATTTCACCGGCACACCACCGCAGAGTTCACAGCGCTTCGCCGGCCTCATGCGCGTACTCTGCGAGCGCAACGGCGGCACCTTTGTCGCGTTGACCGAGCGGGTTCGCTAATTTCAAAGTGCGCCACTGACACAGCTGTTCAGACGATTCAATCTCGCGAACGACGGCGTCCGCTGTCGGCGAACTCGCAATTGGAACCAACCCGATCGTTACTACGGTTGCGTCACTGGTGGTTTTCCACGATTGCGCCCGGAAACAATAAGCGTCATTAGTAACCGTTAGCAGTCTCATTGGAGAGCCGCCATGACCATCCTTCGTTGGTTCCGGTTGCTGCTCCTTCTCTGCCTGGTCCCACAGCATGAAGTAGCGGCCGCCGCAAGCTGCGACAAGACGTTTACCGAAGTATTCCGCGACATTTCGCCATCAGTCGTACAGGTTTTTTCAGTCTCCATCGACCCGTTTAGCGTATTAGAACGGGTGCAACACGGTGTCGGTACAGGATTCGTGATTGACGACGAGGGACACATTGCGACGAATGCGCACCTCGTTCATGGCGCCAGCGAGGTCATGGTTACGTTAGCCGATGACGAGGTGTGGCCGGCAGAGATCGTCGGCATTGACCCGGTAGCGGACCTTGCAATCATTCGCATTCCGGAGCCCGCCGTGGAAATTACGAAGGCACCGATTGGTTCCTCCGCCGATCTCGAAGTCGGCGAAGAAGTTCTCGCTGTCGGCTTCCCTTTCGGCATCGGAAAAACGGCGACTCGAGGCATCGTATCCGGTGTCGAAAGAGTCGTGCCATTTACGACCTGGAGTTGGGCTCATCCGATGATCCAGACCGACGCTGCCATAAGCCCGGGAAATTCGGGCGGACCGCTGGTAGACCGATGCGGCAAAGTCGTCGCCATCAACACTTTAAGCTCGCGAGAGGGACAGAACATCAACCTGTCGATTCCGATAGACCTCGCGCAGGAACTTTTTCCGGAAATCATCGAGACAGGACGAGTCAGCCGCGCGTGGCATGGCATCAATGGCGTTATTGTCCCCATGCCGTTCGTGTTCATGCTCGGCATTCCACCAGGCTACATGATCGAAACAATCGAACCCGGCAGCCCGGCCGAACAACTGGGGCTGCGCGGCGGGACGTTTCCGGTCGTGGTTGGCAACAACGAGTTCCTGCTGGGCGGTGACGTTATCCGCGAGGTCAACGGCGAAAAAGTGAGCGATATGGATACCGTCTACCGCATCGCCAAATCGCTCAGGGTCGGCGACACGATCGAGATCAAGTATTTTCGCGACGGCGAACTGCAGACGGCACAAGTGGTTCTGCCCGAGCGGCCGCTGCTGCCAGGCGACCTGCGGCGATTCCAGGAGTCCCGCGCAAGAAGATAATCCGAAGCGGTGCCCGTTGCGCTGCCTTAGCGGCAGATCTGCTTTTGCGCCGTATCTGGACGGTCTGGTTCCGCATGAAGTTGACCAGGTCGCTGGAGAAACAATCAATAAACCGTTGCCGTTCGGTACCGACCGATTCGACTTCGCCCACGAGCAATGCATGTCCTTTGTTCAGGCAAAACGGATATTGCAATGTTTCAAAATCGGTCAAAATTAGGGTCCACTCCGGGCCAGAAGCGGCCATAGTGGATTAGCGTAAGTCCGCTATCGCACTTTCAACGAACTTGATGTAGTCATCTGAAAATTGCTGTTTGGACTTGTC
>JBFFKF010000009.1:0-42877 GCA_041555515.1 Woeseiaceae bacterium | reverse complement strand
GCGCATTCGGATGGGGCAAAAAAGAAGCGACGGACCTCGAGGACCCGTTCGATTTTGACGGCCAGGAAATAACGATCGGCATCGATTACCGGTTCGATAACAATTTCATACTCGGTGGCATCGCCGGTTATACGGACCAGACCGTGGACTTTGACGAGTCTGCGGACCCGATCATTGTTACCGACGGTCACATAAAGGCCGACGGATACAGCATCCTGGCATTCGGACTCTACGAAGGAGAAAAACTGGCGGTCAGCGCCTCTCTCGGCTACCAGGCCCTGGACTACGAAGCCCTGCGAAACATCTATTACCCGTCCTTCAATCCGAACATCGAGAGTGTCGTCGGCGACGCATTCAGCTGGCCGGAGTCCAACGTATACATGGGCACGATGAACGTGGCTTACGCACTCGAGCTGCAGAGGTTGACGATTGAGCCCTACATCATTCTCGAGTACATGGACATCACGATCGATCAGTTCACCGAGGACCGCACCATCAACCGGGCCGATCCGAACGAAGTACGAAATTTCAGTCTGATTGTCGGCGAACAATCGATCAAGTCATTCGACACTGCATTCGGCGTCAATCTTCAATTGCTGTTGACGCCGTCCTTTGGTGTCCTGGTGCCGTATGTTGGGGTCGAATTTCACAAAGAATCGGAAGACAAGTCGCGCGACGTTTTCGCGGAATACGTCGGGTTGCAGGTGCTCAATCCGAACGGCTTCGTGGTGCCGACCGATCCCGCCGACGAGACTTATACCCAGATCTCGGCCGGCCTGTCGATTGTCTTCCGCGGCGGCCGACCGCGAGGTGAAAGCGGCCAGATTTACGGCCGCCTGCAGGGATTCATTCAGTACGCGAGGATCGAAAACCTGGATCACTACGAAAACGAAATAGTATCGGGGGGTATCCGCTATGCGTTCTGAGAAGATACGCCTTGCCCGGCGGGCGGAAGCCACTTTTGCCGCGATCATGCGGAACGCGCCGATTGCCCTCGCGCTCGCCGCCATTGCGGCTTGCGACAGCGGCTCATTCGACAGCGACGTCGGCGAGCAGCCCTTTCTGACGCCGGAAGCAAGGCCGCAGATTCTGAATGGCGGTTCCTCTAACGTTTTTCGTGAGGGAGCGGAAGTCATTCTGACCGGCAAGGACAGTGAGGACCAAGACGGGCCGATCATCGACTGGCATTGGTCGCAAACCGCGGGACCGTCCGTGATGCTCGTGGAAAGGAGTGCGACGACCATCAGCTTTACCGCACCTGATGTCGGCAGCGGGACGACGCTGACATTCGAGCTGACGGCCACCGACACGGACGACCTCAGCGATACCTCGTCAATCGACGTGGTCGTTCTGCCTGGCCAGGACGCGAACAAGTTTCTGTCCCTGGACCTCACTTCCGACACCGATATCTCGGACACGTTCGACGATTTCAAGATCGTGGCCGCCCTTGCTGATGGCGCGATTGTCGGCAGCACTCCGGCACCGTTTACCTTGTCTGCCGTTGCCTACCTCGTTTATCCACCGCGTTCGAATCCCGGTGTCGACTGCCCGATCGATCCCGGCGATTTTGCCGCCGGAATGCCGGACATGACGGGGACGGGTTGCCTGGTACGGAAGCTCCAGGACCTTACGCCCGCCGTTCTTGCCGGTGGCGGCACCGGCATCGAAGGCGTGTGGCCCGCAAATGCGCCGGTACCGGCGAGCCAGACGGTCGACGAGCAGATCGAGGCATGGTGGAACCCTCGCTACACCCTGGACGTACCGCGGCTCGATATCGCCGACTTCAATCAACAGTTTATCGATGCAGGCAATCGGGGCGAAATGCTGGATCCGTTTGACGTCCACAAGACCCACATCCTGATTTCGTTCGCCCTGACGGCACCGCAAAATCAGTCTGACGCGACGCTCATCCTGACCAAGGTCGATGACGCGCTGATCGACGTGCCGCTCGCACTTTCCCCGACGAAGTTCTCCGGCAATGCCGCATTCAAGTCCGGTGGCATTCAGAATGCAGGCGCCGGCCTGCCCACGGGGACGACTGTCAATCTGGAGTCCGTGCTGGCCGCAATCGCCGGACGGGAATCCGCACTGACGTCGGAAGTCTATTATCGCACCGTCGATCCGGACAACACGCGCACGACGTTCAATGCCTGGCTGCAGCAGGCCGGGTTTAGCTCCGACGCAGACGGCACCCTGCTGCCGGATGCGATTGCTGGCACCGGTGAATTTGCCCACGCGATATATCTGAATAACTACGATCTCGGATTCGGGCGCGACATGTATACCCGCACCGACGAATTCGGCAACGTCTTTTCCTTCGTCGAGAACTACGCCACGCTGGAAGGCGCGATCCGCGGACTCGACCCGATCGTAACCGTCGTCATGGAATACAGCCCGCTGCTCGATCCTGCGGATAGCGCTGCGGAGAAGTTCGTCAAGTTCTTCACCTATGTCGATAACGAAGTGAACGACGGTGTGCGCATCACTAGCATGAACTTCGATGGGCGTGGAGAGAGATTCACGCCCGGTAACTGCTTGATCTGTCACGGCGGCGCGAAACCGCCGGGCGTAGCCGAGTTGATATTCGATGCCGGATGCGGAGATGCCGCCGATGCGGCCTGTTACACGTGGCCAGCGACCAACCGCGATGGTGACAATATCGCCAACGGCAACCTCAATTCCACGTTCCTGCCCTGGGACCTCGAATCGTTCTACTTCGCGGATACAGACCCGGCCATCATCGATGCGCACGCGCGATTCGACGGCACGACGGTGGCCGACGACTTGCGGAGGGACTATGGTGACTTTTCGCGGGCGAGCCAGGCAGCGCAGCTCAAGAAGCTCAACCAGGCCACGTATTCGACCTACAACGATGCTTACACGGCAGGGGCGCGCGCACTCGTCGAACACTGGTACGGCGGCGTTGACGCAAACGACTTACTGATCGGTGATTTCGATGACGCGACAGCGCCTGCGGGCTGGCAAAACGGCGAGGTCGTAGCCACACCGACGCAAGAGGACCCGGGCGCGACTTCGATCAACCCGGATACGGCGGAAGCGATCTACCAGGACGTTTATGCACAGAATTGTCGCATGTGCCATACGAACATCTCGTCTGAATCGTTACGATTCACAAACTACCAGAAGTTCCTTGCGCAGCAGGATCTGATCGTCGCAACCGTCTTCGAACACGGCGTCATGCCGGCCGCACGCCAGACGGCAGACCGCTTTTGGATAGATAACGATGGCGCGGCGCCAAGTCTTCTGGGCGACGAATTTGGTGTTGATCCCGATGTCGTGGCATTCGGCCCGCAACCGATCGCGGAAATCAATTTCGTCGGCGAAACGGCTGCGCCGGGAAATATAATCATCGAGCCGGAGCGGTCGAGCACGGTCAGGGTTTCCGGGGCAAGCAGCTTGTTCGCCCGCTCCTACCTGTGGAGCGTCACGTACACACCGCTGCCGGAACTGGTGGGCAATCCGGAAATCGCGGCCTTTCAGCCCGAGGTCGTCGGCGCAATGGCTGAAGAGGCTTCTTTCTCGCCGGACTTCCCTGGCACATACGAAATCAGCCTGACCATCAACGATTCGGCCGGGGTGCCTGTACTTGCGAACCCTGCGCAAGCCATGGTTGCCAACTTCACACCGCAGCCGAGAGCCCTGAGCCTGACCGTCGCCGAAGGCGGCAATCAGTCGTTGACGGTGCGTGACGAGTTGAATCACCTCTGTCCGTCGCCAGGTTGCAAAGAAGTTTTTGGTGACGGGCCGGCAATCATCGATGTCGACGTAGGGTCCTGGGATCCCGCAAACGGCGCTATTTCTCTCGACGATCCCGTTAATGGCAGCTTCGCGATATCGGCGACCGAGCCCGGCCCGATAGATGTCGCGATACCCTACGCGGTTACCGATATCGACGCCGAGACGGTGTTCGAATCAATCGCAATTTCGATTCTTGCACTGACGAACCCGTTCGCCGCTGATGATGTACGTGCAATGTTTGCACAAACCACTGTCGATCCGCCCGGATCCCGCAATCTCACAGTCGATGTGCTGCGCAACGACAGCGCGCAACCAGCCGCGGCGCCGCTCACGATCGATTCGTTCACCCAGCCGGCGAATGGCACGGTCACGCAGAATGGGAATGGCCTGGTCTACTCACCGGACATCGGCTTCCTCGGCGAAGACTCCTTCACTTATATCGCAGCGGACAGCGATACCATGGGACCGCGCACGAGCGATCCGGCAACGGTGAACGTTATTGTCCATGAAACGACGAAGTTCGAAACCGACGTCGTCGCGGCATTCAACAACTTCGGTTGCCGCAACTGCCACTTCGGCAGATTTGCGCCGGACTGGGCCGACTACGCGGAAGTTGTTGAACGTACCAGCCCGCCGGATCAAGCCAGAGACAGCTGGATTCTCCGCGCCCCCACTTCCGGTCACATGGGCCCTAACCGAAATGGCCCACCTATAAGAAGCTGGAACGAATCCAATGAAGACTTCAAGACCGTGTTGCGCTGGATCGAGGAGGGATCACTGAACAACTAGCGGGCTGGGTAGATTAGGTATTTGATGCCGCGGTCGAGCGTTATTTGCCGGATCACGATATCGAATGAGCACAAGATCATCGACGAGTTGAACGCAGCCCGGGGGAGTGCCGTCGATATTGGAGGCTACTATCATCCCGATCCCGAGCTGACGGCCGCAGCCATGCGGCCTAGCGCGACCTTCAATGCCCCGCTGAATTCCATCCACTGACGGTGGTTTGGAAGCCGGAGCGCCCCGCGTATAGGCTCGGAAGCCTTGCACCCCTGCGAGGACTAGCGTAAGAACGTGCAAGAAAAGCAATAAGAAGGTGAGCGATCTTGAATCGCTACGACTCGATCATTGTTGGGGCGGGACATAACGGACTGGTTTGCGCTGCCTACCTGGCGCGAAGCGGTCAGCGCGTCGCCGTTCTGGAGGCGTCCGATGCCGCGGGCGGGCTGGGCGCGAGCCGTGAATTCCATCCGGGCTTTCACGCGTCGGTCGCACACTCCCTGTGCCACTTTCCGGAGAAGATAGTCAGTGACCTGAAGCTCGCCGCGCACGGCTATGCAAAGCCTTCGAAGACCTTGCCGACCGTCGGACTGGGGACCGACCGGCAGCACATCGTCCTGGACCAGGGCACATTGAGCGGAGCCGGCGCCGATGACGCGGATGCCTATCGGGCATATCTTCGCCTGATGCGGCGCTTCGCCGCCGCGCTCGGTCCGTTCTGGCTAAAAACGATGCCGCCCATCGGCAAGATTGGCTTCGGCGAAGCGATGACCATGGCGCGGCTCGGGCTGAGTCTTCGCCGCATGGGCAAAAAGGACCTGCGCGAGTTCTTGCGTGTTGCTTCGCTGCCGGCGCGCGACCTCATGGATGAGTATTTCAGCGACGAAATCCTGAAAGCCATACTGAGCTGGGACGGCATCGTCGGCTCCAAGCTCGCACCCCGATCCCCAAACGGTGCTGTATTCACGCTGCTCTATCGAATGGGCGGCGAGTCCGCCGGAGCCCATATGATTCCGGCAGGGGGAATCGCCCGGCTGGTCGATGCACTGGCGGCATCGGCCGCCGAATCAGGCGCCGAAATCAGGCTGGGGGCTCGGGTCGATCGCATATTGATTGACGGCAGCGAAGACGGACTGTCTGTGAAAGGGGTGCGGCTTGCTGACGGAGAGACC
This sequence comes from Woeseiaceae bacterium, assembly GCA_041555515.1. Lineage (GTDB taxonomy): Bacteria > Pseudomonadota > Gammaproteobacteria > Steroidobacterales > Woeseiaceae > SZUA-117. Next base: position 37,166 of record JBFFKF010000009.1, on the reverse strand, counting down.
ATCGAAGCGGATCGCGTCGTTTCTGCAGCGGATCCGAAGACGACTTTTCTCAAACTCGTCGGCGTCGAAAATCTCGAAATCGGCTTCACAAACCGGATTCGACGATTTCGCTGCGATGGTTATGTAGCAAAGCTGCACCTTGCGCTGAATGACCTGCCGCAATTCGAGGGCCTCGAGCGGCCCGACGGTCGAATGATTATCGCACCGGACATGGACGCGCTTGAGTTCGCCTATGACGACGCAAAGTACGGAAATTGCCCGACCAATCCGGTGATGGAAATCGTACTGCCGAGCGTGCACGACGCATCCCTGGCGCCTGATGGGCAGCATGTACTGTCGGCCCACGTCATGTACCTGCCGTACCGACTCAATGGAGGCTGGACCGACGCGGTTCGCGATGCGATCTGTGAACGTTCCATCGACACGATCGCTCGCTATGCGCCGCGCATCCGTGAGCAGATTATTCATCGGGAGCTCCTGACCCCGCTCGATCTTGAACGCGAATATCGTGTTACCGGGGGCCATTGGCATCACGGCGATATGTCGATAGACCAGCTGCTCATGATGCGTCCGACCTACGAGGCCGCACAGTACACGACGCCCATACCTGGCCTCTATCTGTGTGGCGCCGGCTGTCATCCCGGCGGCGACATCACCGGTGCCGCGGGTCACAACGCCGCGCGCGAGATTCTGCGATGAAACAATACGACGCAATCGTTATCGGGGCAGGTCATAACGGCCTGACAAACGCCGCGTATCTCGCGAAGGCCGGGCTCAATGTCGTCGTGCTGGAAAAGAACGACTACATTGGCGGCGCGTCGGTTACCAGGGAGCTGCACGACGGGTGGAAATACTCGAACTGTTCCTATGTCTGCAGCATGATGCGGCAGGCGCTGCACCGCGACCTGGACCTCAGCCGCCACGGACTGCTACTCGTGCCCTACATCGCGACCATTGTTTTCGGCGACGGCGACGACAGGCTGATCGCTTATCACGATGAGCAAGCGGCATATCTCGAAGTAAAGCGACATTCGCCGCACGATGCAGATGCGATGCATCGCTTCCATGCAGATCTTACGCGCTATGCGCAATTCATACGCAAGACCCTGTTGCGCACGCCGCCCGATCCGCTGTCGTTGCGCCCGCGCGATATCAGGGAGTTCCTGTTCCTCGCGAAACAGCTCTGGAAGCTCGGCGAAACAGAGATTTACGAATATTTGCGATTCTTTACGATGAGCGCGGCCGATTTCCTGGATGACTATTTCGAAAATGACCTGATCAAGGCTGCGATGGCCGCCCCGGGGGTCATCGGCACGGCGCTGGGCGTGTTCTCGCCGGGTTCCTCTTACATTTTGCTGCATCACGTCATGGGCGATGTCGACGGTACGATCGGCGCCTGGGGTATTCCCCGCGGCGGCATGGGTGCGATATCGGATGCCCTTGCCGGTGCCTTCAAGGAACACGGCGGCGAGGTTCGCACCAATGCCGGGGTGCAGCAGGTGCTCGTGAAGAATCGCAAGGCGGTTGGCGTCGTACTCGAGAACGGCGATGAGCTGAGGTCGCGCATCGTCGTATCGAACCTCGATGCAAGAAGGACGTTCACCCGCATCATGGACAGGAATGACCTGCCGGACGGCATCTATGAGAAGGCCGTCAACTTCAAGATCCGTGGTTCCTCCGGCAAGGTCAACATCGCGCTTTCGGGGATGCCGAAATTCACGGGCCTGCCGGACAATCGCTACGTAGCGAAAGGCGGCGAAACGTTCACCGGATCGCTGGAAACCATGGAGCGGGCATTCGATTGCTGGAAACACGGTCGCTGGTCGGATGTGCCATTCGTCGAATCGATCATACCGTCCGCCTGGGACCCGACCGTTGCACCCCCGGGGTGTCACTGGATGTCGAATTTCGTCCAGTACTGCCCGCCACAACTCGCCGACGGGCCATGGACGCCGGAAAAACGCGACCAGTTCGGCGAGACAGTAGTGAACAGGATCGAACAATACAGCCCCGGATTCAGGGACCTGATCGTGCACATGGAAGTCCGCACGCCGCACGAAATGGAGGAAGAGATCGGACTGACCGAGGGCAACATCTTCCAGGGAGAACTCACGATCGACCAGCTGTTTTTCAACCGGCCGTTCCCGGGCTACGGGCAGTACCGGATGCCGGTCAAAAACCTGTACATGTGTGGCTCGTCGACGCACCCGGGCGGCGGCGTTTCTTCCGCGTGCGGCGCCAATGCGGCGCGCGAGATACTCATGGATCTGCGGCGGCCCAGCAGCGTGCCCGAAGACGATTTCTATGACGAATGATTATGAGTACGAATGACGGATATTCCGGCGAACGCCCCAAGCTTTCGCCATTCCACCCGAGACAGGAAGCGCTGAACATCCGCGACGCCTGGGGCATATGGAACGGCTACAAGTTCGCGGATTGTTACTACGACGCGGAATACGAATATTTTTGCGTACGGAACACCTGCGGTACCTACGATATTTCCCCGATGCAGAAGTACATCATCAGTGGTCGTGATGCCGAGACGATGTTGAACCGCATGGTGACAAGGGACGTGACCAGGCTCGGTCTCAATCGCGTCATTTACACCGTCTGGTGTACAGATGAAGGACGCGTGATCGACGACGGAACGCTGTTCAAACTGGCAGACGACAGGTTCCAGCTGAACTGTGGCAGTTCTTGTGTCGCCTGGTTCAGGAAAAGTGCATTCGGTTTCGACGACGTTACCGTCACGGATGTAAGCGATGAAATTGCCGCACTGGCATTGCAGGGTCCGACATCCTGCGCCGTACTGAAGAAAATGGGCCTCGAGGGCATCGATGCCGTCAAACCGTTCGGCATCATGCACTTTCCTTTCCACGGGGAGACACTCACAGTGTCACGCACCGGCTTCACCGGCGATCTCGGCTATGAATTGTGGATAAAGCGAGAACTCGCACTGCAAATGTGGGACGAGCTCTACGCGGCGGGCGAGCACTACGGTATCCAGCCCTACGGTGAGGCGGCGACCAATATGACGCGGCTCGAAGCCGGCTTCATCATGCCCGCGATGGATTTCAACGAGGCATTACACACCGTAAATTTCGAACACGACCACACTCCGTTTGAATTGAACCTGCATTGGCTGGTCGATTTCAAGAAGCCGCATTTCAACGGCAGGACCGCGCTCCTGAATGAAAGAAAACGCGGATCGCAATACTCATTGATCAAACTCGACATCGAGGGCAACAAACCGGCACCCGGCGCGATCATCTATGACAGTGAGAGTTGCAATAAGGACATCGGCTACGTGACCTCGGCAATGTGGTCGCCGGCGGTGAAAGCGAATATCGCGCTGGCCATGGTCAAGACGGAATACCTCAAGGGCGAAATCTGGGTCGAAGTCTATTACTACAAGGACAATCGACCATACCGGCGCATGGCGCTGGGGACGCAGAAGAAGAAGCCGTTCTGGGTGCATCCAAGGGCGCGCGCAACGCCTCCCTCCGACTTTTAGTCGAGGGCTTATCAAGTCAGGCTGCGGGCGAATAGTCTTTTCTCAATACCTTCGCCGCCCATAATCCCAGGGTCACATAGACAAGGAACCAGCTCATCGCGAGCAGCGCCTCGCCTGCGAACCAGTCGAATGACCCGTCCGCAGATAATGTGCCGGTCGCCACCTGGTACGGGCGTACGTGGTAATAAAGAAGGACCGCAGACATGATCACCCCGTTGGCCACCAGGAACGCCGGAGCCAGCAGAGTAATGCGGGTCTTGCCGGCACTTTGTTCAGCCACCGGCATCCTGTGTAACTCTTCCAGGTAAGCAGCCTCTTCTTCGCTCCGGCTCGTGCAGCGTGAGACGATAATGGTCACGACAAGGCTCGCGGCAGCACCGATAAGGGCCGGGTTGAGATAAGACGGCAGGTAGATCATGCCGATGAACTCGAAGAATTTCGGCCCTACGTTGAACACCAGGCCGGTCAGCATGCCCCAGAAGGCGGCTGCTTCGGTGATGCGCTTGCTCCATATACTCATGATGCCGACGGGTCCCCAGGATGAGGCGAACACCGTTGCTATAAACGTCGTGAGCCAGAAAATGTCCGGCGGAAATGCCAATGCCGCAATCAAGGCGATCGTGCCGATCGCGACCATCATGAGGCGGCTGAAGCGAAGCTTCTTCTTTTCGTCATGTTTCTTGTAAAGGCCGATGTCATTGCTGGCGCTAAAGCCGACGAGTGACAGGAACGTCGACGCCGACGACAAGGCAGCAGCCATGAAACCTGCGAGCAATAACGCGCCGAGAAACGGTGGCAGCAAATTCAATGAGGCCCAGATCGTGGCGCTCTCGTACGGCACGATATCGGACTTGCCGAGGTTGATTGCGCCACCCATGCCATAAACGAATGCCTGCATCAAGGCAGTGATGACACAGGCGATGCAGGCTGCGCGCAGCACGACGTGTTCGTTTTTTGCCATCAGGTGCCGGCTCGCCTGCCACGGGCTGACCGCCAAGACGATGAGCCAGCTTATGTCGATGACCAGCGTCCAGATCAGGTAGTCCATCGGCGTTGGCCAGACTGTGCCGGGCCCGACGACGCCGTGCCATGACATCAACTCCGGCTTGTTTTCAATAGCGACCAGGCCTTCCATCATGGTCGGCCAGCCACCGAAGTCGACGAGCAGAAATACGATGGCCGCCATACTGGCAAACACGAACAGCAGAAACATCAGGGTATCGGTCAGGATGACGCCGCGGGAGCCGGAGTACATCGTGAACGTCGTGTAGCTCAGCCACGCAACAAGGACTGCCTGCAGGTAGCTCAGGCCCGTCAGCTGTGACAGCAGGATGGCGGCGCCCTGGGTGACGGCGAGGAGATAGCCGCCCAAGGCAAATATAATCGTAAATCCCGCGACTGCCTGGACCCGCGCGCTGGCGAAGCGTTTACCGAAATATTCCGCGACCGTCGTCGCGCGGCTCCTCCTCAGGTAGCGCCCGAAGAGAATTGCGCCGATGACGTAACCGACGGCCGTGATTTGCGGGAAGACCACGTACGGTCCCGCCTGCCCGTCGTAGGCGAATCCGGCTTCGCCCAGGAACATCGTGGTACTCATCAGGCTCGCAACCAGCGTCCCGACGATTATCAGCGTCGGTGCGCGACGACCCGCAACGTAGTAGTCATCCAGTCGCTTTACGCCGCGGCCCGCATAGTTGCCAATGGCAATGTATATGAGGATGCTTACGGCGATCGTTGTGGTGTAGATATCCAATGAGTCGGTCCTTGCCCGGATTATGCGCTGAGCGCGTTGCTGTGCCTTGCAGCGAGCACGGCAATACCAGGCTTAATCTACCGCCCCGGCGCTGTAAGTACCAATTCGGATTGGCATGGCTTGCGGAGCCGGGATAGCATATTGGGTTCGAAATCGGATGGCGGGGGTATCTGATGCATGCGACAGAATTCGTAGAAAGCTATTTTGATGCCTGGAACCACTGCGATCCGGCGGCCATAGCGGATCATCTGACCAAGGATGGAATTTACTGCGATATCCCGGAAAACAAGCAGGCTTCGCATGATGAGCTGATTACTTTCCTGAGGGATTTCTTCGCACAATACCGGTATCGCTATGAGTTGACCGGGGAGATCCTGACGGGCACGGACACCATTGCTTTTCAATACAAGGTGCACCCGCAGGGCAAGGCGGTACAAAGCTCTTCGCCAACCGCCTATCGTGGTGCCGAATTCATGACCCTGCACGGCGATGCGGCGATAACGATCATAGATTACTACGACATCCCGGGGCAGGATCCTCTTTTGATTCCCGCCCAATTAAGGTCCGGCAATGAGCGTTCGCGGAAATACGCCAAGTCGGGGTTGGACAGCGAGCAAATGCTCGAATACAAGAATCGCCTGGAGCAGATCATGCAAACGCAAAAACTGTTCCTGAAGCCCGACCTGACGCTACCGAAACTCGCACAAGCTGTTGACTGTTCGGTCAATCACCTGTCGCAGGTCATCAATGCCGGGTTTGGTATGAGTTTTTTCGATTACCTGAATCAGTACCGGATCGAGCAGGCCAAGGAGTTACTGAAGTGGCATGACGGACAATGCGCCGCCATACTGAACGTCGCGTTTGCTGTCGGCTTTAATTCCAATTCTGCGTTTTACGCTGCTTTCAAGAAACGCGTCGGCCGGACGCCTGCCCAATACCGCCGGGACCAGCTGGCCCGGCTAGACCACGGATAGGATCTATACCGCCGTCACCTTGCGGCAGGGATTAGCCGCAACTACCTCGTGATTTCGTGACTCAGTCGAACTCGATCCACGTAGTCTTGAGTTCCGTGTAGTCATCGAAGGCATGCATGGACTTGTCACGCCCGTTGCCGCTTTGTTTGAACCCGCCGAACGGCACGGTGATGTCACCACCGAAATAGTTGTTGATTCCCATGGTGCCAACGCGCACTGCTGCGGCGACCTTGTGCGCGGTATTGATGTCATTACTCCACACCGCGCCGGCGAGGCCGTAAATCGAGTCATTCGCGATCGCCACGGCGTCTTCCGCGTCCTTGAATCCGATTACTGACAATACCGGCCCGAAAATCTCCTCCTGGGCGATCCGCATGTCATTGTTGACGCCATCGAAGATGGTCGGTTCAAAATAGTAGCCACCCGTGTCCTCGTGCACCTGGTGACCGCCGGCCATCAGCGAGGCGCCCTCTTTGCGTCCGATATCGACGTAGTCGGCGACGGTCTTGAACTGTGCCGCATCGATCATCGGGCCCATTGCTGTCGTCGGGTCCAGTGGATCACCGGGCGTCCAATCCTCGCTCTTTGCAACGACCATCTCGATAAATTTGTCGCGGATTTTTTCTTCGACGATCAGTCGCGTGCCGGCGGTACAGGTCTGCCCGCCGTTATAAAAGACCGCAATTGCCGCGAACGTCGCTGCCTTTTCCAGGTTCGCATCCGCGAATACGATATTCGGACTCTTGCCGCCGAGTTCCAGGAAGGTGCGTTTCAGATTGGATTCGCCCGAATACTGCATGAGTTGCTTGCCGACCGCCGTCGAGCCGGTGAATGTCAGACCGTCGATATCATGGTGCAGGGCCAGGTGTCGGCCGAGGCTGCCTCCCGGACCGGGTAATACCTGTAAAACGCCATCGGGCAGGCCCGCTTCACTGGCCAGGCCAGCGATGCGCAGCGCTGACAGGGGCGTATTCGAAGCGGGCTTCAGAATCACCGAATTGCCGGTTGCCAGGGAAGGCGCAAGCTTCCAGGCGGTCGTGGTCAATGGAAAATTCCAGGGCACGATCGCCGCAACGACACCGAGCGGCAGCCGTTGCACGAGCGCCAGGCTGTCAGCCGGCGTCGGCGAAATTTCGTCGTATACCTTGTCGACGGCCTCACCGCTCCAGCGAATCGTGCGTGCGGCTGACGGCACGTCGATGCCCGTGGTATCGGCAATCGGTTTACCGACATCAAGAGATTCGAGTAGCGCGATCTCATCGGCATGGTCTTCTATCAATTCGGCCCAACGCACCAACACCATCTTGCGATCCGCGGGCGCCATTTCGGACCAGGTCCCGCTCTCGAACGTCGCGCGTGCGACGGCGACGGCTTGATCGGCGTCTTCTGTTCCGCAGTTCGCGACATCGGCGAGCTTTGCGCCATTGGCTGGGTTCACAGTCTCGCGCGTCTCGCCTGACAGCGCATCACGGTACTGGCCATCGATAAACGCACGGCCCTCGATCTCGACCTCGGCCGCCAGTAATCGCCAGTCTTTTTTAGTCTTATCCAACATGGCCATCGCCTCCGATCGGCTTCCACTCAACTAACCATCATATACTTCCCGGGCGCTGTTGCCACGGTTTGCCGGCAACCCCGCGAAAGCATTTTCGGCCTCGCCCGAAAAGCCGGACTACCGCGCCTATACGCTTAACAGACCCCGGCCAAAAGCATGCTATAAAGTCACCTGGTTCACCGCCAATAACAAGGAATCCCAAGCGTCGATGAACCACTATGACGCCATCGTCATTGGAGCCGGCCACAACGGCCTGACCAACGCCGCGTTTCTCGCCAAGGCGGGATTGCGCGTGCTCGTGCTCGAAAAGAATCCTTATATCGGCGGCGCCACCGTCAGCAGGGAGCTGCACCATGGCTGGCAATACTCGAACTGCTCCTACGTCTGCAGCCTGTTTCGCCCGGAGATCTACAACGCGCTGGACCTCGGTCGACACGGCCTGAAGGTCATTCCGCTGGTCAGCAGCATGACATTCAAGCAGGACGGCGATTACTTCGGCAGTTACTACAATCCGAACGTCCGCCGCCGGGAGTTGATGCGGCATAGCCTCCGTGATGCAGACGCCGCAATTCGCTTCGATGCAGACGTGCTGCGCTGGTGCAGGCTCATCCGTGGTTTTCTTCTGCGAACACCCCCGGATCCGGGTTCGTTCCGGCCACGTGATGCATTCGAGTTCGCTTACCTGCTGAAAAAATTCCATGAACTCAGCGAATCACAGTTGTACGAGTTCATTCGCTTCTTCACGATGCCGATTGCGGAGTATCTCGAAAACTACTTCGAGAACGAAACGATACTTGCGCACTACTCCGGCGGCAGCATTATAGGCACCGGTCTCGGTGTCTATTCGCCCGGTACAGCATACGTGCTTTTGCATCACGCGATGGGAGACGTCGATGGCAACATCGGCGCGTGGGGATTTGCGCGTGGCGGCATGGGTGCCGTAGCCCGGGCATTGGCCTCATCGTTCCAAACACATGGCGGCGATATCCGGACCGATGCGGAGGTGGCGCAAATCGCGGTATCGGGCAACAGGGTGACCGGTGTCGAGCTTGCGTCCGGTGAGCAGATTTCGGCGAAAGTCGTCATATCGAACCTGGATGCAAAGCGCACTTTCATCAAGTTGATGGATGAAAACATACTGCCGGCGAAGCTCGTGGAGCGCGCCAGGAAATTCAAGATCCGGGGCTCGTCCGGAAAGCTCAATATCGCGCTCGACGGCATGCCTTCTTTCCCGTCGCTGCCCGAGGGATCGCCGTTGACGCTCGGCCACATGCACTTCACCGATACCTTGCGGCGCCTCGAAAAGGCCTATGACGACTGGAAGGAGGATCGCTGGTCGGCGGATCCCTACTGCGACATGTTGATCCCATCGCAATACGATCCGAGCCTCGCGCCGCCGGGCAAACACATGATGACCGTTTTCGTGCAGTACTGTCCGGTACAGCCCGAGGGAGGCTGGACGGACGAAAAGCGCGACCAGTTTGGGCAGACGGTCATTGATCAGATCGCAGACTACAGCCCCGATTTCAAAGACCTGATTCTGCACGCGGAGATTCGCACGCCGAGGGAACTCGAACTGGAGGAAGGCCTGACGGAGGGAAATATTTTCCAGGGCGAACTGACCTTCGATCAATTGATGTTCAATCGCCCGTTCCCCGGTTATGCACAATATCGCGGGCCTGTCAGGGGCATGTACATGTGCGGTTCGTCCACGCATCCCGGCGGTGGTGTCATGGGTGCACCCGGCGCCAACGCGGCGCGCGAGATCCTGCGCGACCTTAGAAAACCGGATTCGACACCGCAGGAGTTCAGCGATGACTGAGCGCACGGACGCAATCGTCATCGGCGCCGGACACAATGGGCTCGTCTGCGCCGCATATCTCGCTCGTGCCGGCATCAAGGTCGTGTGCCTGGAAGCCGCGGAAGCCGCTGGCGGCATGTCGGCGCCGCGTGCTATAGGCGGCAAATACCATTTTTCCGGACTCGCGCATGCGGCTTATCCGATCAGCAGGGCGATGCGCCGCGATCTCAAGCTTGATCAGTTCGGTTATGCAGCGGGGCCGGCGATCGACACCGTCGCCCTGGATGCAGACGGCAGGCACCTGATCATCGGCACAAACCGTGTGTCGGGTGACGGCCTCGAGGAAACGGACAGAGAGGCCTACCCGGAATTCAAGAAACAGTACCTGGCTTTCACCAGGGCGCTGCGGCCTTTGTTCGACAACAAGCCGCCGCGATTGAAAAACATGCAAGTCGCGGACACGATGACGCTCGGCAAGCTCGGCTGGAATGTTCGCCTGGGCCTCGGCCGCGAATCCATGTACGAATTCCTGCGCGTTGCGGCGATCAATATTTACGATGTTCTGGATGAATTATTCGCCGACGAACGCCTGAAAGGGGCCATTGCCGCCGATGCGGTCATGGGCAGCGCCATGGGGCCCCGCAGCCCGGGCACCATACTGACCTGGCTGCAGCGGCTGCAGGGCGAACTCAACGGTCCTCTGTCGCTGCAAAGCGGCGACCGATTGCAACTTGTGCAGGCGCTCGTCAGATCTGCCGAAGATGCGGGGGCAACGATACGCCACAATGCACATGTCGCAAGGATCCTGGTCGATAACGGAAAAGCGAGCGGCGTGGAACTGTCGAACGGAGAAGTGCTCAACGCGAGGATCGTCGTCTCGAACGCCGATGCGCGCGCAACATTATCCACGCTCGTTGGTGCACCGCTGCTCGACGCGATGTTCGCGAATCGAGTGTCACAGATCCGCGGTTCCGGCGTGGTCGCAAAGCTGCACCTGGCGCTCAGCGGCATGCCCAAGTTTACGGGGCTGTCGGAGAAACAACTGGGCCATCGCCTCCTGGTTGCACCATCGATGAAATACATCGAACGCGCGTTCAATCATTGCAAGTACGGCGAGTACTCGGAACAACCGGTTCTCGACATCGTGATCCCAAGTATGCACAACGATGCGCTTGCGCCCGACGGCCATCACGTGATGTCTGTCAATATCGCCTACGTACCTTACGATCTTGAGGGCGGATGGGAGAATCAGAAACAGCCGGTCGCCGACAAAGTCATTGCGCAGCTTGGCCAGTATTCACCCAATCTGAAGTCTCTGCTCGTCGAGCACGAGCTGCTGACGCCACGCGACATCGAAGAACAATACCGTGCCGTTCAGGGTCACTGGCACCACGGCGAACTGTCAATACATCAGTCTTTCATGATGCGGCCCCTGCACGGTGCCGCGCAGTACGACACGCCGATAGAAAAACTATTTCTATGCGGAGCCGGTTGTCACCCGGGCGGCGGCCTGACGGGTCTTCCGGGCCGCAATGCCGCGCGCCGCATTCTCGAACTCGGGGCAGCGAAATGAAGATCGATCGCGAACATTTTCGCCAGTCATTGCAGCGCACACCGTTCCATGATCGTTTCGACGAGAAGTCTACGAGCGAGGAGTGGATGGTCTGGAATACCTATAAGGTTGCCCGCGTCGTAGACAAACTATCGACCGAGTATTTTGCGGTGCGCAGTGGATGCGCCGTCATGGATTTAACGCCGATGGAGAAGTACCGCATCACGGGCAAAGACGCCCGTGCATTCCTCGATCGGCTGGTCACTCGCGATATCTCCAGACTCAGGCCGGGACGGGTGACTTATGTCGTTTGGTGCAACGACGAAGGCAAGCTTATCGACGACGGGACCTTGTTCCAGCTCGGTGATAACGACTACCGCCTGTGCGTGCAGCATCACCAGCTCGACTGGCTCTTGATATCGGCCACGGGATTCGATGTTCATATTGAACTGGAAACGCATGAGGTGGCGGCACTCGCGGTGCAGGGCCCGACTTCGTACGCCGTGCTTGCGGCAGCGGGTATCGCCGATCTGGAGGGTCTCAAACCCTTCGATGCCGTGGCGCTGCGTCTTAAGGACATTCCCGTCCTCGTATCGCGCACCGGTTACACCGGAGACCTCGGCTACGAGCTGTGGATGGAACCTTCACATGCGCTGCAGGTGTGGGACGCGATATTCGGCGTCCAGGGACAATACGATATTCACGCGATGGGCTTGTCGGCGCTTGAAATGGTGCGCATAGAAGCGGCCTTCATCATGCCGGGCTTTGATTTCAACACGGCCGAAGCAACCGTTCGCAATGGCTACGATCGTTCGCCTTATGAAGTGGGGCTGGGCTGGATCGTGCATCTCGACAAAGGGCACTTTACCGGCCGCAAAGCGCTCGAAAAAGAGCATTCGCGACCGCCAATGCGGCGCATGGAAAAAATCGTCGTCGACGGCAACAAGCCGGTCGGTGAGGCATATATCTACGACGGCAAGAACGGTAAACGATGTGGCGAGGTCAAGTGTGGAACCTGGTCGCCGATTCTCAAGGCCAATCTGGCGCTCGCGGATATCGAATACAGGAATGGACGCTTGCCAACCGACTTGTGGGCGCGCATCGAATATCAGCGGGAATTGAAATGGCGTTCGGCCTGGGCTGCCTGCGAGGTTCGATCGAAACCCTTCTATGATCCCGAGCATCGGAGGGCTACCCCACCCGCGCGCATCTAGCGGCGGGTTTTTCGATCTTCAGCCCGGGCGCCGCCCGCGAAAATAGCCCTGACGCATCTCACCCTTGTCTATGACAACGACCATGGCTCGCCAGTCCTCGACGAAATGCTCGGCATCTTCCTGGCCGAGCAATTCGATGAGCCGCGGCTTGAGATCACCTTTGATGAGTTCGTATTCGCGCCGCGCCTCGGCCCGGTACCACGCGGTCGCATCCTCGGCAACGACGTCGACGAAGCCGGCCTTTTCGATCTGATCGCGAAATTGATCAATCGTCTGCAGCGCATAGGTCAGGCCTTCCATTTCGAGCCAGTAACGCATGTCCTCCGAGCTCTCGCCTTCCGACTTGAGCCATTCGTAGGAGCTCAGATAGCCACCAGGCTTCAGGACGCGGTATGACTCACCAAGAATTCCCGCTTTGTCTGTGGTCTGTGTATACGCCCCCGCGCTGATTACGATATCGAAGCATTCATCGGCAAACGGCAACGGGCCGATCGTTACGGCTTGAAAAGTGCATTGATCACTCAATCCGTGCTCAGCCGCGGCTTGCGTTGCGCGGGCGACGAGCGGCGCTTCGAGATCGATGCCGACCACCGTGGCGCCGTGGGCTCGCGCCATCTCGAGTGCCGGCCCGCCGATGCCGCAGCCAATATCGAGAATGCGCTTGCCGGGAGTATCGATCCCCTCGAGCATCTTCGCGACATTGCCTGCACCACCCGGCGCCATATACCCCGCGCCCCAGATGGTCTCGAGCATCGTCACCATGCTGTCGTGGTATTCGTTTTCGTGGGCCATGAATTGACTGTTAAAGAAATGCGATCGCGGAAAGATTGCGAGACATTGTTAATGCGTCATCGCATACAGGACGTAATTGATGCCGAAGCGGTAGGCGAGCGCTGTATATTTTGCCGGATACCAGGGCTCGTCGGCCATCTCCCATGCATCGCCGAGGTCGACGTTCCAGTTGATGATCACCATCAGCCTGCCGTCATCGTCGTAGATGCCTCGCCACGTCGGTACATAGCCGTCGTGTTCCCAGGTGACGCCGTATCTCAGCGCCATGATGCCGGGGATATGCTTGCTCATGTCGACGTCGAAGTGCATGCCCATGATCGCGTCTTCCCTGGTCACATCGACGATCGGGCGATCCGGAAACACCATTTTCATCGAACGCATGAAGCCGGCCCATTGCACGGTGCCATGAAAGTCATCGACGACCAGGAAACCGCCGCGCAGAAGATACTCGCGCAGATTGTCGGCTTCCTCCCGGGAGAGTAGCCAGGTGCCGACCTCGAGCGCGTAGATCCATGGCCGGTCAAACAATTGCTCGTCGGTCAGCAGGATGGCGCGGCTCGAGTCTTCGATGTCGACGCTTGTCAGCCGCTTTACGCCCCTGATGAAATGCGCGTCTGCTTCGGGCCAGTCGCGCCACGCCGTATTGCCGGGACCCGGGAGCGTCGAGTAACCGGACTTGAAAATGATGCGCGTAAAGGCGAATTCCGCGTGCGAGGCCGGGTCGGTCGACAATTCTCCCTCCCGGTGCCAGCGGCCCTGTGCCAGCACCGCGCCGGCGCAAAGCAGTAACAGCACCAGCGCGAATTTCAGGCGCAACATTCGGTCTCCATGAATCTCATTCGATTCCCGGTTAGCGATCCAGGTTCATTCTACTTGGCCAACGGGTCCGGTCTCACCTGGAAATGCACGACCAGCGGTTTCGTGCCCTTGCCGCCCTCCATCAGCCAGGGCGTGCGATCGCCGCTCGGCACCCAGATACCACGCCCTTTCCAGCCGGCTTCGGGATCGTCGATCCGGCCCTCCAAGCCTTTGGTGTAAAAACCCAGGGGATAGGGTATCCGCAAGGTCACGAATTTTCCGTCGACCAGCGCGTGAACGCCATCTAGAAGATTACCCGTCGCCATCGGCACGTCTTCGCCGAGTCCGAGTGAATTGTGTTGATCGACCCAGGTGTAGTAACTGGATTCGACGCTAAATTGCGGCAGTTCCTCGAAACCCGGTCCGGGCAGGTCATGCAGGCTCCAGCCCTCCGGGCAATGCTTGCCGGTTGCATCCGGGCCGTTCAACGGGCCCTCGCATTTGCGGCGATCGAATTCGCCGAGGTGCCCGCTGCCGAGTGACACCCAGATGACCCCGTTCTTGTCGATGTCGGCGCCGCGCACACCGAATCCCGGCAGCGGCGGCTCGTAAGTTTCCGCGAGGGCTGTCCGCGGCGGGTCATCGCCGGGCACCAGGCGGGTGATTGCGCCAGGATAGAAGAACACGTTGGAGCCCCAGACCGCTTCGCCGCGCGGTTCCGGCATGACGGCATAGAACCCTCGGGGCACGCGCATGTCGAGATCCGGCTCAGGGTCTTCGCCCGGTTCGGTCCACGCATCTTGCACGCCATTGCCGTTGGTATCGAGAATCAGCGGCGCCCAGCCCTGCGCCGCGGCGGCATCACCGGTGGCGAGGAACTCATTGGTCTTGAACCAGCCGACCACGTTGCGATCGCCGCTGGTCCACAGTGTGTTGTCATCGTCGTAGGCAAACTGCAGGTGATGCGTGCTGAAACAGGTATCGACAAACTGGTAGTCCCCACTGGCCGGGTCGTACACCGTGAGATGACGCGACGTCTGGAAGGTGGGATACACCCGCGCCGACTCGTGTCGCGTGCCTTCTTTGCAGAAATCCGGATTGTCTTGCGCGCGTATGCGCGCCGTCAGCCAGACGCGTCCATCCTGGTCAAGCATCGGATTGTGAATATTCGATTTGCTGTCCCAGATGCGTTCGTCACCCCAGTAAGGTGACGGCGCAAGAACCGGCGCCTCGTTTGTTGTCGGCGTGTCCTCGTCACGCACCGGCACCTTGAAAACGGTCGCGGTATTTGCAAGCGGATCCAGGATCGGTATCTCGTCGGTACTGAGTTCCGGCGCGCCATATAAACGGCCATAGCCGTTTACGGTCGGGTTGCGGCGGTCGGTACCTGACAGGTCGTGCATGTAAAACTGCGGGCTCGACCAGTCGCGCACCGTGGCAACGATGTTCCTTTCTATGCCCGAAGGCCGTTCCGGAACCTGCGATGGCAATTCGCCAGCCGCTATCCGATCGGTCCATTCGGCCATGTACTTGATCGGCAGTCCGCGCAACAACTGTGCCGCAAGACGCACCATGTAGTCGCCGGCCTGGCCGGATGCGATGCGCCGCGTCCATGCCTCTTTGGAGGTCTCTCCGACCCCGTAACCGTCGGGCAAGGTGCGCGTCGACAACTGGCCGAGCTGGTGGCATCCGATGCAACCCATGTTCTTGGTCCACATCAGGTAGTTGTTCATGCCGCCGGGAATCTCCGCGACTTCTTCTGCGCTCGGCAACCCGAGCATCGAGTACCAGTATGCGGCCGGATAGACCTGCGCCGCAGTAGCCGCGTCCGGTGCGATGATCGCTCTGAGATGCACACGGTCACCGGGATTCGCCGCTACTCTGGCGGAATCTTTCAGACCATAGCCACGGACCCAGAGCTGGTAGTTGGCGTCCGGCAAATCGGGCACGAGGTAGCGTCCTTCATCGTCGGTGACGACGATCCTGGCGAAACGTGTCGCCAGGTCCTCGGTTTCCGCGATGACCCAGACCCCGCCTTCCGGGCCGGCGGCGCTCCGCACCACGCCGGCAATGTCATCGCGATCTATTGCGATTCTGCTGTCGCTTGCCGTCCGTTCGGGTGCTTGCCGCGCACAGGCGGAAATCAAGAGAAATACCAAAGCGCACCAGGCGGCCTTCGGGATTGCCGTGTGTCTCATGGGAAAGGCCCCGCCCTGATTGAATGATGCCTTGCTGCAAGAGTAGCAAATGCAGCGGGCTCGCCAATTAGGGAATGGACCTACGCATGATTCGCGCGGCTGAATCCCGCGCCGCGCGTCGCGGCACATCAGCACGTCACGCGCGCGCGACCGCCGGGACAGTCTCCCGAACCGCCTGCTGCAATACAGGAATTACGTGCGCCCCGTATGCGGCGATCTGCGGGATCGACCGTTACAGGGCGCGGCGCGACAGCGCCAGGCCGACGCCCGCGCCGAAGAGAAACGCGCCACTGATCCGTTTGTGCAAGTGGCCGACGCGATGCAACCAGCTGCGCGCGGTCGCGGCAAACACCGCCCACAGCGCATCACCGATGACGATTACCGTGAGGAAGACGCCGGCCAGAAGCAGCAATTGCTTGCTGGCATCCGGCGTATTGCCGACAAACTGCGGCAGGAAGGCGGCATTGAACAGCAAGGTCTTCGGGTTGATCACGGCGAGTAACACGCCGCGCCAGAAAGCGCCGCTGTCTGATAAGGCCTTGACCTCCGACAGGTCCGACGCCGGTTCCTTGAAGGTGCGCACACCGGTCCAGACGAGGTACGCGACGCCGAGCCACTTGAGCCAGCTCAGGGCATCGGCCACCAGTTCGATCAGGGCCGCAAGGCCCAGGACGACCACGAGGAGCTGCAGGCCGATCCCTGCCGTGGTGCCCAGAGAGGTGAGGACACCGATTCTCATGCCGTGACGCAAACTGTTTGCGACGATCAGGGCCACGTTCGGCCCCGGTATCAGGATGAGTACGATGGTGGCTGCAAGCAACGCTATGACATTTTCCATCTAGTACCTCCTGCGCGCCTTCTTCCACCGCTGGATCAGCAGGAACCCGAAAAGCATCCCGCCAAGGTGTGCGAAGTTTGCGATGCCAGGCGCCCTGCCGCTAAGCCCGAGATACAGCTCGAGAATGCCAAACAGCACCACCATGTATTTCGCCTTCATGGGGATGGGCGGAAACAGCAGCATGATCATGCGGTTTGGAAACGTCATGCCAAATGCGAGCAGCAAGCCGAAGACGCCACCCGATGCGCCGACCACGGGATACGGGCTCCCCTCCAGTGCGGATACGACGATTTGGATGACTCCCGCGCCTATGACGCAGGTCATGTAGTAAATCAGGAAGCGCCGGGCGCCCATCATGAGTTCCAGTTCCCGGCCGAACATCCAAAGCATGAACATGTTGAAAATCAGATGAATGGGGCTGCCATGCAGGAATCCATAGGTAACGAGTTGCCATGGATAAAAATCGGCGAATACGGAGTGTAGTGGCCACAACGCAAGATATTTTCCGAGAAATTCATCGGTAAACGGGAATTGTTGCGCGGCGAAGAGCAATCCGTTGGCAATCAGCAGAAAGAATATAACGCTCGGAATCGCGTCACTGCTAACGGGTCGTCGTTGATAAATGTGTTGAGTCAAACCGCCTGTTTCCTCGCTCGAAAGGAGTCCCAGAGTTTAATAGACATTGTAATTAGATTGTTACTCGCATCCGTTGCAGCGCGGACTCCGTCTCCGACGCGGTCACCAGCCTCCGCCGCCCCCGCCGCCGCCACCGCCGCCGGAGGAGCCACCGCCACCGCCACCTGAAGATGAACCCGGTGGCGAGACGGATGAACTGATGGCGTGGCCGAGCCCGCTGGAGAGATTTGCGGCATTCGAGCTCATATCGAAATTGTTCCACGATCCGCTGTACCAGCGCGGGCGATAGCCTGCGCCATCAGCCCCTTTGATGTTCACGAACACCTCAGCAAACCTTTCCGCCCATTGCTGTTCCACTCCCATTGCCAGGGCGAATGGCAGGTATTCTTCGAACAGGTCCGGCGTCTTGTCAGGCGGATTTCTCAGATTCATCTCGTCTTTCTCAGCAATATCCAGGTACTCCCTGAAGCCGCTGACTTCATCGAGCAGGCGCCGGCCGAGACCGGTCGGACGCGGCATGTTCATGGCGAACACAATCGCGACAAGTACCATCAGTCCGATTGTTGCGAAGACCGCAATCGTCGGCCCCGGCGCGACCCGCAGCGCAAAGAGTGAGGTCACGATAGCGATCCCAAAGGCGGGCACGTTTAACAAGGCATTCGTCTTGAAGTAGCGGCTTTTGTAATCGCGACTCAGCGACCGCTCATGTGCAGATCGGGCACCACCAATCAGCTCGTGGTACTTGTCGTCGAGCATGACGATATCCCCTCCTATAAACAAAGCGTCATGCAATTCTTTCTCACCAGTCGCAAGTGGTGGCGGATTTACGCCCGGATCGACGCGTATCAGCGTGTGTTCCTCATCGTCCTCGACGATGCGCAGGTAACCTTTGACGGCAAGGCTGACAACGGCGGCTGTCAACGAGGTATCGTCATAGCCCATTTGCTCGATATAACGAAGCGATGCGGGCGAGAATCCTGTCGGCGGCTTATACCGGGTAAATATGACACCCGGGTCCGGGTCCTTGCCGAATTGTTGCCACGTCGGGATGTAGTAACTGAACATTGCGAGCAAGCCGGCGAAAGCGATAAACAGATTCAGATTGTCTGCCAGTAACCACGCGGCTTCCTGGATTGCCCCCGGCTCGTCGACGAGTCCTTTCGGCCATGCGACCGAAATCGTCAGACCCTCGTTTGCGCCGAGACTTCGGGAGGTCTCGAATACGGGTCTGCCGGAATAGTCGATTGACGCGAGGTAATGCTGTCCGGTACTTCCCTGGGGACCGGTGTACGCATACAAGTCCAATTGGTCTGGCGGTACCTCGAATGCAAAGGACACCACGGCCGATGCCTTATCGATCGGAAAGCTCCAGTCGCTGCCGGTGACGTTCCAGTAGAGTTCGTCCTTGTCGTCATGGAATCCGAGTATTCGATTGACCTCGTAGCGAAATATATAAGTGTGCTCACCCGCGGCAATCAGCCTGTCCGCGCTGCCGAAATATACGCGGACATACCTGCCCATTTTTTCCGCATGAAAATCCTCGATAATGTCATTACGCAAGACGCCCAGCGGCTTAAAGCGCACCCTGACTGCGTTGTCGTACCTGTCCAGGTAATCTGTTGGAAAATCGCGATAGATGCCGCGCCGGATTTGCAGTCCCTCCGCGCGCACGGTAATGGTTTCGGTAACCAGCAAAACACCGTCCTGCTTTACGGTAATGTCGCTCCGGTAGTCGAGAATGCGCTCGTCGGCACTCGCAACTGTTGTCGCAAGCATGAGGAATGCGAGCCAGAATTTTTTCATTCTATTGTGCCGAACTCGACAAGCGGGACATTTGCCACGTCATCGGATGCTTTCTGGAAGAATCCGCGCTGCGTGAAGCCGAACCAATTTGCGATGATATTGTCCGGCACTGTTTCGACGCGAGTGTTGTAGTGGCGGACCGAGCCATTGTAAAAACGGCGCGCGAACTGCAGATAATTCTCGGTTTCGGCCAATTCATTCTGCAGATTCAGGAAATTCTCGTTTGCCTTCAGATCCGGGTAGTTTTCCGCGACCGCGAGCAAGCGATGCACTTCCTTGCCGAGCTGTTCTTCCTTAGTGCCGCGGCGATCGATGTCAGCGACATCGGTAATTCGCATCGCTTCGGCACGAAGTGCCGTAATCGCTTCAAGCGTCGCGCGTTCGTACTTTGCATACTGGTCGACTGCTTTGACGATTTGCGGGATCAGGTCGTAGCGGCGCTGCAACTGCACGTCGATATCGCTCCAGGCGGCATCGACGCGATTCCTGTCGCGCACCAGGCGGTTGTAAAGAATTGCGAGGAGCACGACGAGAGCGGCAATTATCGCCAGGCCTAGATACATCGGACTATTCGGCCCCCAGGATTTTCACGGCATCTCCTATCGAAATCGAACCGCCCTGGAGCACGGCACATCCCACGCCGCCACGCCAGTCCGGCCGCAGGATTTCTCGCAGCCCCGCGAACTGTTCATCCATGCGCGAACACGGATCGACCTCCATCCTGACTTGTAAACGCACGTCACCGATTTCAATGATCGGGCCGGCCGCTCTGGGCAGATCGATATCTTCCACCAGGAGGTTGGCGCGCCGCGTTGTCCAGGGGATTTCCTGCCCGAGTTCGGCGCAGACCTGGCGCCAGGCCCGCGCCGAAATAATCGTTACCGTGCGATCACCCGGCTTGCCGCGCGAGTCATGTGACACGCCTGTCTGGTCGCTGACTTCCGCCTGTTCGAGTGTTTGCATCGGTGCGCGCTTTTCCTCGCGGCGCGCGATTCCAACGAGGCGGCCCATAAGGTCTCCTTACTTTAGGCAGGGATAGACCATTGTACCCGCTGCAGAGTTACAGGAAACCATCGTGGCAGCGGCTGCAGGACCGCCATTAGCCGC
This sequence comes from Woeseiaceae bacterium, assembly GCA_041555515.1. GTDB lineage: Bacteria > Pseudomonadota > Gammaproteobacteria > Steroidobacterales > Woeseiaceae > SZUA-117. The sequence goes on along the minus strand of JBFFKF010000009.1, from coordinate 16,631 downwards.
AATCGGCTCAACACCGGTTCGCGGCTGGACCCGCGCCCACATTCAGGGGGACTCAGTACCAGAAGGAGAAGAACAGCTGCAGGACGTTTGCGTCAAGATGATACAGGGGTTCATCGCCGAGCGTGGCGCCCACCGAGATATCGCGAAACTCGTTGTAATCGATCATGAGGTGATCGAATGCCAGGTTGACCGTGCCTTTATCCAGGAATCCCGCGCCGTCCGACAAGAACTCGTAGGCGACAGAGAATTTGAGCGTCTGGCTGGTCAACGGGCTGAGTTCCTTGTCGCGGCCCCTGAAGTTGGTCGCTTCGGATCTGGGGAAAATGTCGCGGAAGAAGTGTGCACCGGTCTGGTCATGCCAGCGGTATTTCGCCGTAAAAATGAAGTCATTCCACGGATGGGTATAGCCAACAGAAAAAGTATGGGCATCGATATCCCATGTATCCGTGAAAAACCGGTACTGCGCTTCCAGCGCTGCGCGGTAAGGCAGGAAGTACTTCGCCCGCAGGCCGACCGAGTTGGTTGTGCGCGTTCCGGGATATATTTCCGGCTCGAAACTGTAGCCGAGTGGGCTGCCGGCATCCTCGTATCGTACGGAACGATACGGATTGTTGAGGAATCCCTCGTCCGTTATCACCTCGAAATTCAGCGCCGAGATCAGGTTCCTCGTAAGGATCTGCGTCACGCCGATGCCGTAATGCTGCCGCGTGTTGTCGCGAAAAAAGCCGGGGTCGTCGGAGCGCCGAACCGTATCGTCGCCGTAAGCGTAACTGAGCGTCAGCGTCGTCAGGTCACCGAACATGTCCTGGGAGATCGACAGGTTATAGGTAGTGGCATCGAAGTCGCTTTCTTCGCTGCTGGTCACACCGACGGTCAGCATCGTGTTGCCGCGCAGGTAATCCCCTGACAGGGAATACTGCGTACGCTCCTCGGTATACGGACTGGCCGTCGTGATCACATCGATCGACGCGGAGCTGACCATGTCGACGTAGTAATTGGCAGAGAGTGAAACGCTTTTGCCGACACTCTTACGGACCAGGATCGATGGCCCGTCTATTTCCACGCCGCCGCCGACGTACTGGTGGTACAGGATGTCCGAACGGTCATCGGGCAGCACGCCGGCCGTCGACAGATGGCCTAGTCCGAGCAGTATGCCGGAGAACAGAATATGTTTGAGTAGCGACTTCATGGTGCACGACCCGGGTTCGGCTCAGTTGCAGCCGCAGCCGCCCCCGGCGGTTCCCTCGCCGCCACGTGCGCCCTCGCGGGCTTCGTAGACGTGGTAGATGTACGCGCTGGAGACCGGATCGGCATCCAGGAACATGATCGGATCGGCCAGGCGGTCGCGTTCATAGGGCTTGACCCACGGCTCGATGCTGCTGCAGGCGGACAATACGGCGACCAGCGACAGCGCCAGCAAAACGCGCGTGAATTGGGCTTTTAACATGTTCATGTTTAAAGAATATCGTGACAGCGGACTCGCGAACCGTGATCCAGTACCCTGTCCCGCGAATAAATGGGGTATCCGGCGGCCCTTAGAAAAACACTGTCAAGCCGAGGGAACCTTCGAGATTGTGGGCCGTTTTTTCCTCGCCCAACAGGTCGATATCGAACAGGTGGTCGCGGAAATCGACATGCAGGGCAATCGAGTCGGTCAGCAGGAACCGGTACCCGGCGCCGAAATTGACCGAAAAGCGGTCGTCTCCGGCGAATCGCGTCGAGCCGAGGCCGGCACTGACATATAGCGCCGTGTTATAGGCCCGCCCTTCGCCGACAAATCCCTCGCCGGGCAAAATGTTATAGCCGACATTGAGATTGTAATAGGTGAGTCGGCGGTCGGACTCCGACAGCAATGGCGCACCGCCACTCAGGATCTCGAAACTGGTCAGACCACCTTCGGCCCGGCCGACCGACCCCTCGACGAAAAACCCTGCGGTCACGTGATAGGCAAGTCGCAATCCGTAAACCATGTCGGAGCCGAAGTCTTCAATACTCATGACGCCCACAAACGCGCCCACTTCAAAATCTTCGGAATCGATCTCCGGCTCCTTGATTTCACGCCTTTGTACTTCGAGTTCGATGACCTGGCCCTGCGGCAGCTCCGCCGGCGGCGGCGTTTCTTCGTCACCCCAGCCGAAAAGGTTCTTGGTCGCGGCACATCCCGACAGCCCGAGACAGCAAACGGGCAATATCAGAAAAAGAACCCGAAACCGACTTTCCATTCCTCTACTTCCTCGTTGTCATCGCGGCTCGTGAATACCACGTAACTCTTGAACTCTGCCCGCAGGATGAAGCGTCTCGTCGCATAGAAACGGATGCCGGCTCCCGCATGGGCAATCTGGTCTGTTCGATCCTCGCCCTGGACAATGGTTGATTTCGGCTCGGTATGCACCATGCCGGCGCCGAGCGTAAAGAACGGCGAAATCCGCCAGTCAGGCCAGGTCTCGTGAACCACGTTAACACTGCCCATCCAGCCGTTCGAAAAATTTCCTAAAATCTGTGAACCCCATACCTCTATTGCCACATTCGGGTTGAGCGAATACCCGCCGTACAGCGAAATGATGTTGGCGCCGCCGAAATCACCGGCCAGGGCGCCGAATTCCCATTTCGCCTCGGTGAAGTCCTGCTGGTCCGCCTCGGCGAACTCGATGAATGAACCGGCCGGCTGCAGGGTGCGTTCCATCTGTGCGCGGTCCACCCAGCCTTCCTTGCCATCGGGGCCCCGAACCTGGAACCAGTCGGTACGACGCATGATGATTTCGACGTTTTCGCCCCTGTCGATGACGTGGAAAATCGGGTAGCCGCTGCCCGGTCCCGTATGTAACTCGAGGTAGGGGTCCGCCACCGACACGCTGCGAAATTCTCCGGTGACCTGGGCGAGTGCGGGTCTGAAGTCCTGGCTCAGCAACAGCAGCAGGACGACCAGCCAGGGAAAACTAGTTAGCCGGTGCGTCGAATGGATTGTTGTAGTATTGCGCTCCCACATCCAGCCATTCCGCAATCAAGCGCTTCTCCGCGTCAGTCAAGAACCCGCTGTGCATGTCCCCCGCGTCATCAAAGCGACTGAAAAATCGATTCGAAGCATTTGCGCCACCGGCGCTCATCGAGGGGTTAACATTTACCGGCGCCAGGATGTCGTTGCCGTCCGCATCCACGCCGATGACCACCATACGGTCAACCAAATTGCCATTTGCGTCAATTATTTGTTCGAAATCTGTGAACAGCAGCTCACGATAGGAATGAAAGTGATCCGGCTCGTCAACCGACTGTCCATCAGTAAGATCAAGCTGGCCATCCGGCACACGCGCCGCGCCCGCTGAATCGACCGGCGAATGGCAGCCCGTGCAGCCACTGAGTGGCAAGCCACTCAGCGGGTCGAGTATCGGCATGCCGTCGAGGTCTAGTATTGGCCGGGCTGTGCCCCACAGTGGATGCAAGTGTGTTTCGTAATTGATAATGATGCGGCAATTAGAATTCCACGATTGTGTGATGCAGTTCACAGTTGTCGGCGGTGGCGTCGTCAGGTCAGTGTAAGCATATGCGAAGCTCGGATCAGCAAGGCGACCCGACTTGATCTCGTCCGTCCAGACGTCCATGAATTCGACGTCCATCGAGGGCTCGAGGGATGCACAATTATCGGTTTCACAGCTTATACGGGCACGCACCTCGGCCATCGTTTCACCCGGCGTGCCGACGAATAAGGAATCGACGCTGCCGGAATTGAATGCGCCGACGCTTGCCGCACCGGCGTAAGCTGTCTCGAACGCGTCGTAACGGCCGTGTGATAACCCGCTTTGTGCAATATGGCAGCCGTTACACTCCACCAGCTCGCCGGGACGCAGCTGAAGCCAGTTGTGATGTCGTGTCGTGATCCGGCGGCCGTTGCCGTCGAGTACGCTGACGCCGAGCGCTGTATTGGCCGGCACCTTGATCATCACCGAACCGTCGGGTTCCACCATTCCATAGCCGACAATTTCCTTCATGCCGAGCGCACGAACGCGACCGAAAGCGGTCCTGTTGATATCGAGGAAATCATCGTCCGGAATGGACACAGCTTTAACGATGCGTATGAATCGTGCCGGGCGCATATCCGCCGATGTCGTAACCGCCGGATTGGCCAAGCTATCGATATCGATGATCGCACCGCCGTCAAAATCGTAAACGCTGCGAATCTTCAATACCGCGGCGCCTTCGATTGCCAGGTCGGCATCCTCCGCAAAAGTATTCGCACCATCCAGAATGACTGGCGGTGTGGTTCGCGGGTCTGCCGAAACTACCTCTGTAAAGGCGAATCCTTCCTCGGCGATGACAATCGGTTGTTGCGTGTCGTCACGCGGATCATAAATCCAGATACCGTAAGTCGGATCCGCCTCTTCATAGGCCGGATTCGCCAGGTTTTCCGGGGTGCACGGATAGTAAATAATCGACGGCGGCGGATTGTTGGGATCGATAATGTCAGTGAGTCGGCACTGACTCCAGCTCGTAAGCAGACGGCCGGTCCCGTCCTGGAGCGGATAGACCGATGCAAAACGGCCTCCGGGTGACGGCACGCCGGTTTCCGTGGAAACATTGATCGTGGTTGCGGCTTCCTGCGCAGGCCCCGTCAATCCGGCGTTGTCTTTGGTCGGCTGAGTATTCTCGAGATAAACCGGCGTATCGACAACAACCAGGTCGCCGCCGCCGCTGGTATCGGTAAACGGGCGGATCAGCGTCATGATGCGGCCATCCTCGAGTTCGCGTGGCTGCAGGAACTGAATGGTCTCGCCATTGGTGCCCGTAGCGTGGCTGTTTTGGCCGTATAACAGCTCCAGTCCCGAACCGTCGGGGTTCATCCGGTAGAGGTTGATCGCGTTATTCGGACCCGCATGGTCCCAGCGGCTGAACACGATCTGTCCGCTCGACAGAACTGACGGGTCCATGTCATGACTCTGGTTGAATGTGATCTGCTCGATGTTGGAACCATCTGCATGCATCACGTGTAACAGGAAAGCCGGCTCATTGTTGTCTTCGTCGAACGCCTCGAACTGTGGCTTGCCCTCGTCCAGCAGGACGGCATTGGACCGTAACTGGCGGGTCGATGAAAAGATGATGCGTCCGTCCGGCAGGTAATGCGGCGCAACGTCATGTCCAATTTCGGCGGTCAGGTCCGTGGGAATGACCCGGCGCAATTCCTGACTCTCGAACGTGTACTCCCAGATGTTCCAGCTCGGCTGGTTTTCGTCGTCGAGCGCAAGATCCAGATCGACTGGGGTCCGCATCGCGAAGATGACGGACGATCCATCGTACGCAATTTCAACATCGCGAATTGCGCCGAGACCTTGCGTCACTTCACCGGTGATGTTGACGTCGAGAGAACTCGGCGAGGCCCGGTCCTTGAAATAAAGATCGGCACCGAAATCGAAACTAATGAGCTCTCTTGCATCCGTCTGGACGAATTCACCCTGCGCGTCAACCGGCAACGGCGCTTTGACATAGGCAATCGGGAAATCAACGACGACCGGGTCGGGATCCTGGCCGTCGCCGATCTGCACACCCTGGTTTGCACCATCGCAGGCTGCCATCACGGACAACGCGGCAAGTAAAACGACACTTTGCCGTCTCGCAAAACCGGGTCCAGTCAATTTGAAATGCCCAAGCAGTATCATTCCATTCACCGCAACGAATCAAAAGGAGTCCATTCGTGTGCCGATTCGCAAAATTGGCGCGCACTGCTCCATCATCGATGAAGCGTGTAATGGTGGACGTCACAGGCGGGACTTACTGTTAACGCGATCACAAAAGCACGCGTGTTGCGAGCACTTTAATCGAGCAAAATCAATAATGTAATGTCTTAAAAGTACGACAGTACGCAAAGTTAAATTCTGCTTTCATAAAGAATCCTGGCAAAGAATTCTTGACCGAAAAAATTCTGCCAGTCATTAGCGATGACGAGATCTATTTGAATTTTGTTCCATCTGTTCCGGTGGACATCGAAAAATAGCTTCGTCCGGTGACAAGATGCCGATATTTCGGTTGCGACAATATTTTGTGAAATGCGTCACTAAATCACCTTACTGTCTGCCTTAGGCGACGACCGCTGGCCCGTTCACAATCAACGGCTTGAATGCGAGCGGAACAAACATGTACCTAATGACCGACAAAGACTTGACATATATTGCGCGCCAAGTATTTCGCCATCGCATTTCCAACTGAATGATTTTGTTCGTCTTTATTGGAAAATCGACACAGGCGCAGTTTCTGGCACAGCAATTGCTTCTATCTCGCAGAACACATGCTATTTGTGCCCGCGGGTCACGGTAAAAACGTGGATTGTGCGTGTTTTCACGGATATCCAATAGACACTTGGGCACACTTCTGCAGCTGGTCCACCTGTTTTTGCTGACTGTTTTTTCAGGGATGAAGCATCAACAAACGGACTTTCGGAAACACGGCCGTTTGAGTTGGCCGGCAGGAAATAGGTGGGCGGCTCGTCGAGTATAGACGTCCTCGCTTGTCCCCTGATCTTTCCGTTATGGCAATGAAGATTCGTTGTCACGCTGCATTCACGCATTTGTTTTTGAACCGTAATCGTCACTAACAGGATTGTTATGAAGCACGGAACGTGGACAAGGATTGGACGAGCTGGACGTATTCCGCCCCGCATGCTGATGTGCGTGTTGCTGGCCGTATTGTTTTTCGGCAACGCATCCGCAGGCCCGCGTGAACAGGCGAAGAGAATCCACGACCGCCTGGCAGGCGTGCCGCCGAGCGACACCGTTTTGTCGTCGATGGAAAATCAAGTCACGGGAATTTCCGGCACGCCGATCGATGCCGCATACCAGGCTATGGATAACCCGAACTTCTACAACGTTACCCTGAAAAACTTTATCGCTCCCTGGACAAACCGTGAGCAGAACGCGTTCGTTCCCCTGAACGATTACACGGCAACCGTCATCGGCATGATCAGGGACGGCGATGCATTCAACACGATTTTCTCAGCGGACGTGCTTTATGTCGGGCCGGGCTCGCTGCCGTCGTACTCGAACGTCAACAACGACCACTATGAGCAGATGGAAAGGCAGGGCATCGACATGATGACCGGGCTGCAGCGAAGAACACAGTCGGCAATGAACGGACTACCCCAGAGCGCCGTCGCAGGCGTCTGGACCACCCGCGCCGCGGCCGAAGCATTTTTCATCGCCGGCACCAACCGCGCGCAGTTCCGCTTCACGATGCTGAACCACTTGTGCAACGACCTGGAGCAGGTACACGATGTCAAGCTCTCGCCGGACCGCATTCGCCAGGATGTCAGCCGGAGTCCGGGCGGTGACAGCCGCCTGTTCCTGAATAACTGCATCGGCTGTCACAGCGGTATGGACCCGCTTGCCGGGGCCTTCGCCTATTACAACTTCAATGAAACGACCGGCAGCATCGAATACACGTCGGGCGTCGTGCAGCCCAAGTACTTCAATAATGACAGCAACTTTGAATTCGGCTACAGAACGACGGATGACTCGTGGCTGAATTACTGGCGCGAAGGCCAGAACCAGTTTCTCGGCTGGGACCCGCTACTGCCCGGGAGCGGCTTCGGCGCCGCCACGATGGGGCAGGAACTCGCCAATTCCGACGAGTTTGCCAGGTGCCAGGTCAAGAAGGTCTTCAAGGCGGTCTGCCTGAGAGAGCCCGAGGATGCCGCGGATCGGGCACAAATCGACAATGTAATGGTTCCGTCATTCAAGGCCGGCTATCAGATGAAGCAGACGTTCGCGGAAGCGGCCGTCTATTGCATGGGTCCGTAGGGAGGCTGTGAAGATGTTATACGCAATAACACAAACACAGCGCCGGGTAATTACCGCACGTGTATCGCGGGCGTTGCGCCTCGGAATCATTGGCGGTTTGAGCGCCATGCTCCTTGCCGCATGTGGTGGTGGCGCGCAAACGACGGAGAACCCGATAACCGACATTACACCACCGTCAGGTTACAACGGCCCACCGCCTCAAACGGCCGATGTTCAGAATTTCAAGCTGAATGTCTGGGACAACATCGAGGCAGACAACCGCTGCGGCAGTTGCCATGCACAGGGTGGCCAGGGTAACGGCTACTTCGCACGCAACGACGACATCAACCTTGCGTATGAGGCGGCCAACCTCGTTGCAGACCTGGCCGTACCGTCGGACTCATTGCTCGTCACCAAGCTGAGTTCCGGCCACAACTGCTGGCTTACCGACAACCAGGCGTGTGCCGACATCATGACAACCTGGATCGAAGGCTGGGCCGGCGCGGTGTCCGGGGGTGGACGCGAGATCACCTTGAATGCACCGACTCCCGTAGACCCCGGAGACAGTCGCAGCTATGCCAATGCCGATGTTGCAGATTTCGTGACCTGGGTGCACGGACCGATCCTTACAACGTATTGCGCCGGCTGTCACAACTCGCAGTCGCCCACGTCACAGCAGCCGTACTTCGCGGAAGCAGATGCGGACGTGGCATTCGAAGCCGCCAAACCCAGGATGGACATCAACGACCCGGCTGCATCGCGATTCGTGATTCGCCTGGCCAGCGAATTCCATAATTGCTGGAGTGCCGACTGTGCGGCCGATGCAGCACAGATGGAAACCGCTATTGCGAACTTTGCCGGCACTGTCCCCATCACCCAGCTCGATCCTCTGCTCGTAAACTCGAAGGCGCTGCGGCTCATCGACGGCACGATCGCTTCGGGCGGCAACCGTTACGAGAGTTCGCAGATTGGCCTGTGGGAATTCAAGACGGGTGCCGGCACGACGGCATTTGACACCAGTGGCGTCGAACCGGCAATCAACTTGCAGTTGATCGGCGACGTCGAATGGTTCGGTGGCTGGGGCATTACCATCAATGATGGCCGAGCCCAGGGTGATACGACCTCGAGCAAGAAACTGCATGACCTGATCAAGGCCACGGGCGAATACTCGATTGAGGCCTGGGTCGTACCGAACAACGTTACCCAGGAAATGTCCCGCATCGTGACCTATTCCGCCGGAGATACGGCGCGCAACTTCACGCTCGAGCAAAATCTCTACGACTACGACTTCAGGCACCGCAGCGTTACGACCGACCTGAACGGCAATCCGGCGCTGTCGACACCGGATGCGGACGAGGTCCTGCAAGCCACACTGCAACACGTCGTCGCGACCTACGGACCCGTCGATGGCCGCAAGATCTATGTCAACGGCAACCTCGTTACCGAGGCCGATCCGGTCGCAACAGGGTCACTCGTCGACTGGCAGGATACGTTCGCGTTCGTGCTCGGCAATGAAGCGTCGGGCAGCGGGCTGTGGCAAGGCACCTTGCGACTGGTCGCCGTGCACAATCGCGAGTTGACGCCCGCGCAGATCGCGCAGAATTTCGACGTAGGCGTCGGCGAGAGGTTTTACATGCTCTTCAGCATCGAGGAAATCATCAACGTGCCGACGGCTTATATTCTGTTCGAGGTCTCGCAGTTCGACAATTACGCCTACCTGTTCACTCAGCCGCACTTTATTACCCTGGACACCAACCAGCAGCCGCAAGGCATTCCGATCCAGGGCATGCGTATCGGCATTAACGGCGCCGAGGTGCCGATCAGCCAGAGTTACGCCAACCTGGATGACGTGCTCGACTACCTCGAGTTCGAGGAACTCGGCCAGCCGCTGGCAACAATTGGCGCCGTAATACCGCTCGAGCGGGGCCCGGCGGACGACGAGTTCTTCCTGACCTTCGATCTCCTGGGCACAGAAAGCTATGCGCGTACCGACGATCCTCCTCTGGTGATTACCGAAACCGATTTGCCGCCGGCGCAGCGCATCGGTGTACGAACTTTTGACGAGATCAATGCGACCATGAGCGCGCTTACAGGCGTCCCCACAACGGAATTCTTTGTCGACGCAACGTTTCAGAGTCTGCGGCAATCCCTGCCCGCGATCGAGGAGCCGTCGGCCTTCCTGTCGTCCCACCAGGTGGCTGTTGCGCAGCTGGCGATCGAATACTGCAATGCGCTGATCGAGGACCGCGGAACGGTTTCGACCGCTGTCTACTTCCCCGGCTTCGACTTCGATGCGACGCCTGCGGTCGCCTACGGCAATCGCGCCGCATTCATAACGCCGCTCGTCGATACCATCATGGGCACCGGGCTTTTGACGCAGCCCGATGCCGTCGATGTGGAAAACGAAATCGGCTACAACGCATTCGACGCAGGGACGCAGCGTCCGCAAAACCTGATCGACAGACTGATCGCGGGCGGCACAGATACCCGTTCGATCGCCAAAGGCGCGTGTGCCGCGGTACTCGGCAGTGCCGCGATGCTGGTTCAGTAAAAGGACTCGAGAAGAGGCGAATTCAATGGCAAGGAAACGTAACAGAAGTAACTGGGACGAGCCGCAACGGCACCCCGATCACGCGCGGCCCGTATCGCGCCGCGATTTCGTGTCCCAGGGTTTTTTGTCCGGATCCGCATTTGCGCTGTCAGGCGGTGTGATGAGCCTTTTTTCCAATCCGCGCGAAGCTTTCGCGGCGCTGTCGGGTGACCTGACCCCGCTGCTCACCAATCCCTGCAACATCGCGACCGACGGCGCCGGCAAGATTCCGTTCATTGCCTTCGACCTTGCCGGCGGTGCGAATATCGCCGGTTCCAACGTGCTGGTCGGCAAGGAAGGTGGCCAGTTGGATTTCCTGAACACCGCGGGTTACGAGAAACTCGGCTTGCCGGGTGACATGGTTCCCGGCCTGACGGACCCGGTCAGCGGACTGCCATACGCCAACACCGATTTCGGCCTGGCGTTTCACTCCGACAGCGCGTTCAAGCGCGGCATGGAAGCGAGCATGTCACCGCTGCGCGCGTCACAGCTCAATGGTGCGATCATCCCTGCACGCTCGGACAATGACACCAGCAATAATCCCCATAACCCGCTGTACGGCATCGCGCGGGCAGGCGCTAATGGTTCGATCCTGACGCTTGCCGGTACCGAGAACAGTGATTCCGGCGGCAACTCGATGATCCCGGCAGCGATGATGGATCCGGAACTGCGGCCGACCAAGGTCGATCGCCCGAGCGACGTTACCGGCCTCGTGGATACCGGGCAGCTCGTCGGCATCCTGGGACCGGATGACGCGACAGCGGTCATGGAATCGATCTATCGAATCAGCTCCGACAAGATGGCCAACGTCACTGCCGATGCGGTGGTCAAGGACCTGGTCAAATGCGGTTACCTGAAATCCGCGGATATCGCCGACCGCTTCGGCGCCACGCCGCTGGATCCGGGCGCCGATCCGATGATCGTCGATGACGCGAACGGAATCTTCACGAGTGCCGAATTCAACGATAACGGACGCGACGGAAGCGAGTTTCGCAAGACGGCTTCGGTCATGAAGCTCGTGATCAATGGATTTGCCGGTGCCGCGGTAATCGAGATGGGCGGTTACGACTATCACGGCGGCGCCCGCGCCGAGGGTGAAGTAAAGGACTTTCGTGCCGGACGCTGCATGGGCGCCTGCATCGAGTATGCCGGCCGCATCGGCGTGCCGCTGATGATGTATGTCTTCAGTGACGGCTCGCTTTCGAGCAACGGTGTGATCGACAACTCGCTCGAGGGGCGCGGCAAAGGAGAGTGGGTTAGCGATAACTCATCGACTGCGGGATCATTCTTCATGGTCTTCGATCCCGCCGGCAGGGCAACGCTGCGTACCAGTCCGGGCAAGACGGCCGAGCAACATCAGCAGCTCGGTTACATGGACGCGGGTGCCTCGGTGCAGCGTGCCGCGACGCCAATGGCGAATAACGTCAACCTGCTCGTCAATGCGGTGATCCTGAACTATATGGCCTTGCACGGCGATGAAGGCAATTTCGACTTGCTGTTTCCCAATCATGGCCTCGGCAGTGTCGCAATGCGCGACAGCCTGACTGCTTTCCAGCAGATCGTGAGTGGAACCATCGGACCACCCAATCCGACCTGATACAAAACGCGTTACCGCGCATGAACACGGCCCCCACGGTGGGGCCGTTTCTTATAGAATGCCCCGACCACCAGACCCGTCGACGTTTTATGCCGAATGCAAGCCAGATAACCGATCGATTTGCGTGTCCTCGCTGTGACAAATCACCACTCGCTCGAAAGGCAAGTGGCTTTCACTGCACTGCTTGCAAAACGGAATTCCCGTCGGTTGCGGACATCCCGTGGCTTTTTGCAGAACCGGACGCGAGCCTCGGCGAATGGCGGAACCGGCTGCATTTTTCACTGCAGCAACTGGCCAACGAGTCGCAGCGCATTCAGGCCGAACTTGCCGACGATGGCATGCGGCCGCTGACGCGCAAGCGTCTCGAGCAACAGCTAAAGGCAACCGATGAGCACCGCAAGATATTGCGCGACGTTCTGGAACCTGTCGATGTGCAATCCTCGACCGCCAGCCATGAATCCCTGCTGGCACTGCGAACGCGCCTGCCGATCGATCAGGGCATCCAGACTTACTATCAGAACATCCATCGGGACTGGTGCTGGGGCGAAGCCGAGAACCAGGCCTCGCTCGATCAAATCAAGACGGTACTCGCCAAAGGTAATGGCTCGCTAGGCGACACATTGATCCTCGGCGCCGGCGCTTGCCGGCTTGCCTATGATATTCACATGCAGCTTGATGCGGCGCAGACGGTGGCGTTGGACTTCAATCCGCTTCTGCTGCTGGTCGCCAGGTGTGTCATGCAGGGAGGCGAGCTGGATTTCTACGAGTTCCCGCTGGCACCGAAATCACTCCAAGACTTCGCATTGTTGCGCAAACTGTCCGCGCCGCAACCCGTGCGCGATAACTTCGAGTTTGTGCTGGCCGATGCCCTCCGCCCGCCGTTCGCGCCGGCGAGTTTCGATACCGTGATCACGCCGTGGATCATCGATATCTTGAACGAAACGCTGCCGGTGCAAGCTGCGCGTATCAACAATCTGTTGCGAGCAGAAGGCCGCTGGATCAATTTCGGCTCACTCGCTTTCGATCATCCGGATCGCGCGCGCCGCTATAGCAGCGAGGAAACACAGGAGATTGTTGCCGAGGCCGGATTCTCGCCACCATTCGTCAGCGAGGCGACTATACCTTACATGTGTTCTCCGGCGAGCCGTCATGGGCGGCAGGAAACCGTATTCACATTTTCGGCACAGAAAACCGGCAATGCCGATGCGCCGTCAAGACACCGCGCACTGCCCGACTGGATTGTTACCGGCAAAGAGCCGGTACCGCTTCTGCAGTCTTTCAGAAGCCAGGCGTTATCGACACAGATTTACTCTTATATTATGTCTCTGATCGACGGCAAACGTACGATCGCCGACATGGCCAGGGTCCTGGAAAAACAGAAGCTCATGACGCGACAGGAAGCAGAACCCGCGATCCGCAACTTTCTGACACGCATGTACTACGACTCGCAGCGCAATTCAGGATTCTGAGTCCGGGCTGCGGCACTGCCGGATGCAGCGATGCCGGGTAATGTGGTCGTAATCAAATAACGTGTCTTCCCTTTGTTCCCCAGGAACCCGGCACGCAGCGTTTTTCGAGAAATTCAGGGATCGTTATTCATGCGCGCCTGAATGCGTTGCTCGATTAGCGGTATGCACCAGGGCGCGAAGCGTTTCAAAAAGTATATGCGGCGTGAGAGCTTGTCGGGGAAGATGTCGCGACGATTCTTTCTCACGCCCTTGACGATTTCGGCGACCACGTCGGCGGGATCAGTCAACATTTCATCCGGGACTTCGCGACGCGACTCGAAACCGAACTGGTCCGAATCAAGAATCGGCGTGCGGCTGAAGCACGGATAGACCGTCGATACATTTATGCCATGTTCCCTGTAGTCCGAGGCAAGTGAATCAGCGAAGCCGCGCAGCCCGAACTTGGTGGCGCTATACGACGACAGGCTTGCCGAACCGACCCAGCCCGCCAGCGACGAAATATTGACAATATGGCCGCTACCCCTCGCTATCATCTGCGGCAGGAACAGGTAGCAGATGCGCATAGGCGCAAGCAGGTTGACCTGAATAACCTGTTCCCAGCGATCGGCCGGCACATGATCGAAACGGCCACCGACGGCAATCCCGGCATTGTTGACAAGAATGTCCGGATGGGCGCCGAGCGCCTGGATGCCTGCGAATAATCTGCGGCAACCTTCATCATTGGCGAGATTCGCGGCAACGCTGCCGATAATCCGGCCACTGCCTGTATCCAGTTGCTCACGCAGTGAGCCGAGCGCAGCTTCGTCGATATCGCTAAGCAACAGGCGGCTGCCTGCTTCGAGGAATTGCCGCGTCATCTGCCGGCCGAAGCCCCCCGCGGCGCCGGTTACCAGCACTACTGCATCATTGAGGTCGGTCATTGCGGTAGCATAGCAGCCCTCAAAATAATGATGAAAACGCGGTGGGGCCTTGAGCGGGGCAAAGAAGGAAGATTCGCATATACCTGACGTCCGCTGGCTACTCGCTGGTGCATTCGCCGGCCTGCTGGCTGCTGCATTCGGCATCTTGCGTCAGGCGGATCCCGGCAATGAGTTGCCGGAGCATGCGCTGGCGCGGGTCAATGACCAGCTAATCAGCCGCGACATATACGAACGCGCCGCTGCAAGGATGGGCGCCGCTGCTGCTGAAGAAGATTACACCGCGCGCGTACTGCAGCGCCTCATCGATGATGAATTGCTGGTACAGCGAGGTCTCGAACTGGGCATGGCGCAAGCGGATATATCCGTGCGCGACGCAATCATAAATTCCCTGATTGCCTCGGTCACGGCCGAAGCAGACGCTGCCAATCCATCCGACGAAGAACTCACGCAATATCTCGAGGACAACGCCGAGCGCTTCAGTTATGTGGCAAGGATGGCGGTCGCAGCATGGCAATCTGACGCAGAAGAGGTCGCGCAGTCTTTCGTGACGGCATTGCGAGATGACGGCAGTGCGCGGATCTCGGATCTGATCGGGCCCGTTCCCGGCCTGCCCGCCGGAGTGCAAGCTGTCGAACAATTGCGCGATTATCTCGGGCCCGGCATCACGGCGGCGGCAACCGACATGCCGATCGGTAGCAGTGCCGTATTCGCACGGCGTGGCCGCTGGGTCGTGATTCAGGTTCTCGAGAAGGAGACCGCAGTCCTCACGGATCTGGGCTCGATGCGCAACCGGGTGCTCCTCGACTACCGGCGCAGCCTGGCTGAACAAGCCCTGCGCGAATATCTCGACCAGTTGCGGCGCCGCGCAGACGTCGTCGTTGCGCAGCCATGATGCGCGTATTCTCTATCATATCGTTATTGTTCGCCTTACTTTGCGATACAGCGGTTGCGCATACGCGCAGCGAGAGCTACTCCCACTGGTACCACAACGACGCCACTGTCACCGCGACCGTCACCATCCCGCTCCGCGAAGTGATGCTCCTCTACCAGGCAGGCAACAGCGCCGTTCCACCGGGAGAGATATTCAGAGACGAGCTGGAGCTGAAGACCGAAGTGCTGAGCGCCACGGCAACCTGTAGCAAGGAGGCTGTCAATATCTTGCAGGCCGCGTCCGGTTTCGTTCGCATCGAAATGCAATTCGATTGCGGCGCCGACGAACCGGCAACGATTCGTTATCGCGCACTTTTCGCCGCCGCTCCCGCACACGTGCATTACGCCAAACTGCATCGTGGCGACAGCCGTTTCGAGACGCTCATAACCGACACGTCCGACACCTGGAACATCGGTGACCTCGATGAGATCGACTCGTACTCGTTCAGATCGTTTCTTGCAATGGGCATCGAGCATATCGGTGGCGGTATCGACCACATTGCTTTCCTGGTCGGCATGCTGCTTATCGCGGGGTCGCTCGGCCGCAGCATCATCGCGGTAACCGGTTTTACCCTCGGGCACAGCGTCAGCCTCGCTGCGGCGGTGCTCGGTTACGTGCATGCAGACGGCACATTGGTAGAGGCATTTATCGGCTTTACGGTCGCACTTGTCGCGGTCGAATTTTTTATCTTGCGAAGAGACACGATGCAATCGCAAAAGACACTCGCGATTTCCAGCATGCTGGTCGCATGGCTTACCGGCCTGCTCGCCTTTACATTGCAACTTATCTCGGGCAGAGCGCTATTCGTCTTTTTGGGATTCGGCGTATTTGCCTACTGCTACCTGCTTGCCGCGATGCAGCTGGAGCGTCGGGATATGTCGCGTGCCAGTACCCTGCTCTTCGTTGCCACGACCTGTTTCGGCCTGGTGCACGGTTTCGGCTTCGCAGGTTTCCTCATGGAAACGGGAATCCTGGGAACATCACTTTTGGTACCCTTGCTGGGTTTCAACCTCGGCGTCGAAATCGGCCAGCTGATACTCGTCGTCGCCGTACTCGGCGCCGCTGCGTTGTCACGCGGCAACGTGCCGCGCGTCGCAATCCCGGCGCTCGCCGCCGGGCTCTGTGGAATCGGCGTGTACTGGTTTGTCGGCCGCACGCTGGCCATGTGAGCGCTCTTAGCGCTCGAGGTATTGCAGCTTGTCCTTGACCTCGCGCCAGTCGTCGGCGTCGGCGGGCGGGTCTTGCATTTCGGTGATCACCGGCCAGGCCCTGGAGCGGTCGGCATTCAGCTGCAGGAACTGCTGCTGCCCTTCGGGCAGCTCGTCTTCCGAGTAAATCGCCTCGACCGGGCATTCCGGCTCGCACAG
>JBFFKF010000008.1:0-45632 GCA_041555515.1 Woeseiaceae bacterium | reverse complement strand
TGTAGGCGGCTGCGATGACCAGGTTGGTCGAACCGTTATCCCAACCCCAGATACCGCTGAGATCCCAATTTGCCTGGCTTGGCGATTCCATGCGATCGCGATAACTGGCGGAGAGTTCGAGTCCCTCAAAATCAGTTCGGGTAATCATGTTGACCACACCGGCTACTGCGTCTGAACCGTAGGTAACCGCCGCGCCGTCTTTCAAGACCTCGATACGATCCAGCGCAATGCCGGGAACCATATTGATGTCGACAAAGGAAGCTCCGGATCCGGCAGAGGTCGAATGGATCACCTGGCGCTTGCCGTTGAACAACACCAGCGTTTTATCGAGGCCGAGCCCGCGCAAATTGACGTTGGCGGTGCCGGTGTTCCGATTCTGCCCGCCGAGCGCGTTGGAGCGGTTCTCGGAGCCTGCGTTTATCACCAGCTCGTTAACGATGTCGGTTGTAGTCGGCGCGCCCAACGCCTCAAGGTCGGTGCGATCGACTACGGAGATTGGCAGTGCTCCGGTTGTACTGGATCCCCTGATCAAGGTGCCGGTCGTAATGATTTCATCTATCGCCTGATCTTCTGCCTGTGAATAGGCCAATCCACTCGCTGTCAATGCCGCAACTAACAAGAGGCGCGAGATAATCTGTGCCACTGCTTGGGTTCGTTTCAGTGTTTGCATAGCGTTCACCTCTTTAATGGTCCGAGAACTTGGATATCTTCATCCCGACATTTCTTGAATTTCGTACATCGGAACAGTGTGGCGACGAGCAATTAGCCAAGATTTCGCTTCATGCGACGCGGTACCGGAAATCGGTGTCGTCTTAATCACCACATTCCGTAAGAGGCAGGGATGCAAGTCCAATTATTGTTTTAATGGGACGTATGCTACTGATAATCGCCACTGACGATATGCGCAACAATACCTAGGCGCGCCAGCAACGACTGCCAAATGGTCTATTTGTTGCAAAAATAATACAAAATTGGCCCTGCGCGGTCCGAAGAACGGGCGAGCGGCCGGCTAGGAGAGATTCCGCGTCAGGCGCCGTCCTGAAACTGGCTGTTTTCGAGCTCGAGCCGAATGAGCGCTTCTTTCGTCGGGATACCGCCACCAAAACCGGTCATGTCACCCGTGCTGCCGATTACGCGGTGGCAGGGAATGATGATCGGAATCGGATTACGCCCGTTCGCGGCGCCGACGGCGCGGACCGCCTTCGGCCTGCCAATGCGTTTCGCGATGTCGCCATAGGAGGTCGTGGTGCCGTAAGGGATCTTTTGCAGCTCCTCGAGTACCTGTAGCTGAAATTTTGTTCCGCCGGGCTTCAGTTTCAGGTCGAACGTTTTGCGTTCGCCCTTGAAGTATGCCGTCAGCTGCTCGCGCGCCTCGGCAAACGGCTTTTCCGAATATATCCAGTCGGGCTCCGGTTCCCGACGCATCGATCCCTCCGGAAATCCGAGCAGGCAAAGCGCTTCCTCATCGCCGGCCAGGAGCAGGTCGCCAATTGGTGTCTCAAGGTAGCAGTAATACATCGATCTATCCTCCGGAGCCGGGTAAAGAGCTCCACAACAGCATGGCGGCATAGGCCCGCCAGGGCCGCCATTCCTCGGCCCTCGTCACTAATTCTTTTGGCGCCACGCGTGCGGGATACGCGACGGCCTTGATCAGCCCCAGGTCGGAGCCGGGGAATGCGTCCGGATTTTTGAGTGCCCGCATCGCGACATACTGCGCTGTCCACTCGCCAACACCTTTGATCTTTAACAATGACTCGCGAAACTCAACCGGGTCCTGCGCAACGTCGAAGTGCAGGTCGCCGCCCTGGACCGCCGCTGCCACGCGTTGAATGGTTGCGGCGCGGCTGCGCACGAGACCGATGTTCTGCAACCTGGCACGCATCAGCTGTGCGGCGGTAGGAAACAGGCGGCGCAACCCGCTCTCGATATTAATGCCCGGCAATTCCAGGCGCGTGCCGTATTTATCAGCAATGCGTCCGGCCAGTGTTGTCGCGGCCTTGACCGAAACCTGCTGGCCGAGGATCGCCCGGACCGTAATCTCGAACCCGTCCCACGCCCCCGGCACCCTGACGCCCGGATGCTTGCGCAACAAGTTTTTCAACAGCTGGTCCTTGCCGAGCGTCGTTCCAATCTCGGTAATCGGCGCATCGACATCGAACACTTCTCGCGCTCGCTGGACCGCTTCGAACAAGGCGTTCGTATCGACACTGTGCAAGGTCAATGACAGGTATCCCTCGCGCCGGTCGGGACGGATCTCGACCACGCCGTGATCCTCATTCCAGCGGATCGTTCTAAAGTAGGCATCCCCTCGAACGGCCTCGACGCCCGGCGTCGCCCGCGCCGCAAAAAAATCGAGGATTGCCGCCCACGAGAAAGGCCTGCGGTACGGGAGTCGAACAGTCAGGGTCGCGGTGCGGCCCGACAGCTCGGATTCCTCTCCCGCTTTTCGGAGTTCACGGGGCGAGCGTCCGTAGGTCTTCCTGAACGCATCGTTGAAGCGGCGAATGCTCCCGTAGCCCGCAGCGGCAGACACCCGGCTCATCGGTAAGCTCGTTTCGTCGATCAATCGCTTGGCAAAATGCAGGCGCTGCGTGTGTGCGACTGCCAATGGCGATGCGCCAACGTGTTTCGTGAACAGGCGCCGCAGATGCCTGCTGGTTACGCCGAGGCGATCCGCCAGGCTCTCGACGTTGCCGTCGTCGAGCGCGCCGTTGGAAATAAGGCGCAGGCCGCGCCGCACCGTGGTGGACGTGCCGTTCCAGGCCGGGGTGCCCGGCGCGCATTCCGGACGGCATCTGAGGCAAGGCCGGTAGCCGGCTTCGCTCGCGGCCGCGGCACTCGGGAAAAAGCTGACGTTTTCGCGCTTCGGCGCGTTCGCCGGGCATATCGGCCGGCAGTAGATGCCCGTGGAACTGACGCCCACGTAGAACTGGCCGTCGAACCTCGCGTCCCTGGCGAGTCTGGCGCGTTCGTAGATATCGTTCTGCAACATGGGCCGGCCTCAACAAACTTGAGCGCCAGTATACGCCGCCACGGCGCAAAAACTAGCCAGAATCGGACTTGTATTATTTCGGCGTTACTGGTCGATGCCGCCCATGCACATGTACTTGATTTCGAGGTAATCGTCGAGACCGTACTTGGATCCTTCGCGGCCCTGTCCGGATTCCTTGACGCCGCCGAACGGGGCCATTTCGTTCGAGATGATGCCTTCGTTGATGCCGACGATACCGTACTCGAGCGCCTCACCGACGCGCCAGATGCGGCCGACGTCCCGGGCATAGAAGTAGCAAGCGAGACCGAACTCCGTGTCGTTCGCCATGCGGATCGCTTCTTCCTCGGTCTTGAATTTGAATAACGGCGCGACCGGTCCAAAGATTTCCTCGCGGAACACGCGCATGTCGTCATTGACGTCCGTCAGGATGGTCGGCTCGACGAAGCAGCTGCCGAGATCAGAGCGCTGACCGCCGGCAACGACCCGGGCACCTTTCGCCACCGCGTCGTCGATGAACTCGAGCACGTCGTTCGCGGCACCTTCGTTGATCAGCGGGCCGATGCTTACACCTTCGTCAACGCCGTTGCCTACCTTCAGGTCGGCCGCGGCCGCCATCAGCTTCGCGGTGAATTCATCGTAGATGCCTTCCTGGACGAGGATGCGATTCGCGCACACACAAGTCTGTCCCGCGTTACGGAACTTGCAGATCAGCGCACCCGCAACAGCGGCGTCAAGATTCGCGTCGTCAAACACGATGAACGGCGCATTGCCGCCGAGCTCCATCGATGTGCGCTTCACCGTACCCGCGCAATCCGCCATCAGCTTCTTGCCAACAGCCGTTGAGCCGGTAAACGTCAGCTTGCGAACGATCGGGTTCGAGGTCATTTCAGCTCCGATCTCCGATGTCCGTCCCGCGACGATGTTGAGCACACCGGCGGGCACCCCTGCGCGCTCCGCCAGTTCCACGAATGCCAGCGCAGACAAGGGCGTCAGGTTGGCCGGCTTGCACACCACCGTGCAGCCGGCGGCAAGCGCCGGCGCGATCTTGCGCGTTAGCATAGCGTTCGGAAAATTCCAGGGCGTAATACAGGCGACAACACCTACCGGCTGCTTGATGACCACGATTCGCTTGTCATCGGACGGTCCGGGAATCGTGTCGCCATACACGCGCTTCGCCTCCTCTGAAAACCACTCGATGTAATTTGCACCGTAGGCGATTTCACCCCGCGCTTCGGCCAGAGGCTTGCCCTGCTCCGCCGTCAGAATCTGCGCGAGGTCTTCCTGCGCGTCCATCATCAGCTTGAACCACTGGCGGAGGATTGCGGCGCGCTCCTTGGCGCTGCGCCTGCGCCAGCCTGGCATCGCAGCCTCGGCCGCCTCGATCGCACGGCGCGTCTCGTTAGTGCCACAACTGGCAACCTCCGCGATCGTTTCACCAGTCGCCGGGTTCGTCACGGCAAAGGTATCGCCGCCATCGCCATCCACCCATTCGCCATTGATATAGGCCTTTGTTCTCAGGAGATTCTTGTCGGACAACTGCATGCTCGCACCACCGGTTTATTCGTTTTCTGAACGGCTCCAGGCAGCACAGAATAGAGGCTTATCGTTTCGCCATCAATGCGCACCTGCCATGCGCGGCCGTGTGACCGGGTTCACAAACTGCCGCGCCGCGGATGCCGTCGGCTATCAAGATGTGACGCGCTCGTACGACATAATGCTCCTGCTGCGACAAAATTTCATTCCAGGATGAAACTCTGCAGAGGGATCTGCCATGTGGTTACCCGCACCCCTTTATGAAAGCCTGCCGTACCTCTACGTATGCTTTGGCGCGCTGTTTTTGTTCGGTACTCTTTATATCGGTGTAACCGCCCCTGGCGCGACACTCTACATCGCCACAGGGCTGATCTGCATCGTCTACGGCTTCGTGGTGTTCATGCTGCGTCATACGAGCAGGGCGGCAACCGAGCAGTTCGAGCTCTTTGAAAGCGCCGCGTAACGAATATTTTCCAGGAAGGACTGAAGACAAAAAAAGGGCGCGTCTGTGACGCGCCCTTTTTCAATTGCGACGCTCAGTTAGAAATTGTAGCGGAGCGTCAGTCCATAGGTTCGCTGTTCGCCAAGGAATGCACCGTATCCGGCATTGGATTGCAGCGGGATATCGAATGCAATTTGCGCGTAATCCTCGTCGAACAGATTGTTGGCCCAGGCCTCTATCGACCAGACGCCCTCTGACTGACCGATACCGACGCGCGCATTGACGAGCATGTAATCCGGCTCATCCTTTTCCGGATCGAGGTCCGATCCCGTGTTGATGTCATCCTGCCAGCGCGCTGTGGCGTTGAAAAGGAACTCCAGGTCGCTGCCGAGCGGTTGGGTAAACGTCACGGCACCAGTGAGCACGGTGCGTGGCGCGTTGGTCAATTGCCGGCTCTGTAATGCGCTCGATTCCGGCAACAGCGACGTGCCGGTGCGGAAACCGCGCTCATTGGCCAGCTTGTTGGAAATGTCAGTCAGGTTGTCGCCATACTTGGTGTTGATGTAGGCATAGCCAAACAGCACATCGAGACCTTCGGCCAGGCGCGCCTGCAAGTCGAGTTCGAAACCGGTTGAAATGACCTCTTCCACCGATTCGGGAATGAAGCTAAAGCCGGTGAAGGTGTTGAGCTGGAAGTTCTCGAATTCCGCGTGGAAAAGTGCGAGATTCAGGTACGCACGTCCATCCAGGACAGTGCTCTTAACACCGACTTCGTAAGTATCGGCGATCTCCGGCTCGAAACGCGGATCGAGGAAATTATCCCGGTTCGGATCTCCCGAGATCGCCGCTTCGATGTTCGTATTATCGCCGGTCAGTGTCAGGATGGTTCCCGCCCTATCGAGGTTAATACCGCCGGCCTTGAAACCGCGACTGTAGCTGCCATACCACATGAGGTCGTCGCTGGCCTGGAAACTCAGACCGAGCACGCCGGTCACTTCGTCGTCGTTTTGCTCGAGATTGTATTCGAACGCGGGCGAGGTTATTCCCAGGCAGCCGAGCGAGGACAGCACGTCCTTGACCCGCCGTAGGTCGCCCGGCGCTACACCGATATCATCCAGGGTGAGATTGGGCAGGCTCGCCAGGGCGGGAATGATGGCATTGCAGCCTGGCGAATTTGCGGGATTCAGATTGAGATCCGACGTGCCGCGCTTCTGTTCGTCGGTCCAGCGCAGGCCCGCAATCAGGTCCAGGCGGTCCGTCAATGCGAATACGTTGTGGGTGAAAAACGCCAAAGATGAATTGTCGGATTCAAACAGATCGCCGACGGCGCCGGTGCCGTTCGCCCAGCCGGTACCCGGTGCCACCACGCCGCCACTCACGATGTTCGCAAGCTCGGTGAAATTGGTGGCGCCGATCGCCGGACCGAAGAATGCGGCCACCAGCGGCCCCAACCGTATGTTTATGAACGTCTCGTATTGCGCGCCGTGGAGCACCGAACCATCGAGCTTGATGGTTTCATCACTGTAGAACGCGCCAACGATCCAGTTCAATCTTCCATTTTCCCCAGCGAGACGAATCTCCTGGGTGAAATTCTCGATCGTGTCCGTGCGGAAGTTATCGAGGTAGTCGGCGGCAGTAAAGTCGATGTCCTGGTGCCGGTCGGAGGTGAAGTCACGATACGCAGTTACCGATGTCAGCTCCACATTGCCGATGTCCCAGACCAGTTCCGCCGAAATGCCGAAATCCTCGACGTCATGCCGCAATGGCCGGCCGGATGTTACCTGCGCCTGGCGCGCATAAGGATTCGGTGGTGTCGTCTGCCCGCCGGGCGACAGTATATTGGTAATGATTACTGGAATACTCGCGCCCGGTGGCCGTTCCGCGAAATGCACCGCGTAGCAGCAGTCCTCATCGGAGTTCCTGAAGTCGGCAATGACGCGCAGCTCGACGTCCTCGTTTGGCGCCCACAAGGCCTGGCCCTTCACGGTGTAGCGTTCGCGCGTATTGATGTCGCTGCCGGAGACCGTGTCATCCAGCAGGCCGTCACGGCTTGCCGCCAGGCCACTGAGACGCACCGCGAAGGTCTCGCTGAGCGGACCCCAGACGGATCCGCGCACGTCGTAGGAACTGAAATTTCCGAAACCTGCCTCGACGTATCCGCCGGCCTCGAATTCCGGCTTGGCCGTGATCAGATGAATTGCGCCGGCCGACGTGTTGCGCCCGAACAGGGTGCCCTGCGGCCCGCGCATTACCTCGACGCGCTCGACGTCAAGCAATTCCGCGAGGGCGGCGCCGGGACGGGAGCGATAGACGCCGTCTATGAATACGCCGACTGCCGATTCGAATGCCGGATTGTTGCCCTGTGTGCCGACACCGCGAATGCGCAGGACCGTGCCCTGGGTTTCGCTGTTGGTCGATGACGCCTGTAGCGCCGGGGCGAGCTGAGTCAGTTCCTTAAAATCATCGATGCCGGAATTCTGGATCACCGTGTCCGAAAACGCGTTGATCGCGATCGGCACCTCCTGCACCGATTCCTCGCGGCGCTGCGAGGTAACGATGATTTCTTCGATTACCAGTTCTTCCTGTGCGAGTGCCTGTGGCGCCAGAAACGTTGCGAAAACGCTTGCCACGAGCGAACCCGTCAAAAGAATGGCTTGACGCAATGTGAATTCTTTCATTTCGCTCCCCCCGGAGTTCTCTGTATTGGAGGCTTAAAATCCGCTTCAAAAAGGAAAGTGAATACCTCGTCTGGGCAGTTTTTGTTGTTTTGAAGACGACATATTTACACTAAAGTCGAGCCGTGACCACAGTACTTTCCGAGATATTTGCGGGCGCTGGGCGCAGACCGGGCCTTCAGCCCATCGTTATACTTAAGCTGTTGAATATTATCATATTCTGCTGGAGATGGTGCCGGCAGAGAGACTCGAACTCCCGACCTGAGGTTTACAAAACCCCTGCTCTACCAACTGAGCTATACCGGCACGAAATAAGATTGTCGCGGCCATCCCCGGCTCTGCAATTTGCTGCCCCGAACACCGGCCGGGCCGTCCTGACGCGGCGTTCGCCGGGCGTGGTCTTCAAGGGGCGTATTCTGCCCCTGAATTTATCGCGGTTGTGGGAAATAAGTAATCCGCCGCGGAAATTAATTCTTTCTCGGGCAGGTGGCCTTTTCCCGCAGGAATACGCGTTCCTCGCCGAATTGTTCAATTATGGCGCCCGCGCCCTTGCCCGGCGGCAAGCCGACGTCGACGTAATAGACCGTGGCATCGCGCATTCGCGGCGTGATGTCCGCTGGCAAGCCCAGCGATTTCGCCTGCAGCTCGATTTTTTCCGCGCGGCCCATGTCACCGAACAGCCCGAGCGAAATCTTGTACCTGCCGCTTTCGTCATCCATCAGGTAAGCATCGGAAATACCGCCCGACTGAAGCTTGTCGATCATGCCGGCGCCGGTCTTCAGGTCCGGGATATTCCTTATCTGTACCCAGTTACCGACGAAAATCTGGCCCTGCGTACTGCGCAGGCTGGTCAGCATACCCTCTCTCTCCAGCGCGGTGATCGCAGTGTCTGCCTCTGAATTCGTCTTGAAGAAGATGCTGACACAGGACCTGCCGACGACCGCAGCCAGATCGGACGGCTGCCCGGATCCGAGCACCGCACCGACACTCGTCGCGGCTTCCGCGATCCGATTGTTCGAGATCGCCAGCGGCGGTCCGAGCTCGCTTTCTTCAACGATGGCCACGCCCGTTTCTTCCGGGTGCGATACAAATCGTTGCCACAGAAAATAGAGCACGTTCGCGAGTATGAGGAGAAATATGAGGTTTCTCATTTCCTGCTTTGCACCATGTGCGCCAGGCCCTGCAGAACAAGATGAGGGCGATGCAGTATATTGCCACCAAGCTGCTTTAGAATGCGTGACGCATCTCCCCCGGTCAAGACGATTTTCGGCCTCAATCCTGCGGAGCGCATGGCTTTGACGGCGTGCTCGATCGCGCCGCAGACGGCACTCAAGGTGCCGTTTCGCACGGCGTCACTGGTGCTACTGGCAAAAACATCCATCCCGGGCCCGGGATCCCTGGAAACCCCCCGGGCGAATCGAATGTCACTCGTTTCCTGGCTCAGGGCGGCGCTCATCAGCCGGGCCCCCGGGATAATCATGCCGCCCAGGTGCTGGCCGGTCTTGTCCATGGCGTCGATGGTCACGGCCGTACCTACGTCGACGATGCAGACTGCCGAACGCGTTTCTGCCCGTGCGCCGATCAACGCGACCCAGCGATCGACGCCAAGCCGCCGCGGTTGTCGATACGCGTTCTTTACGCCATAAGCTTCTTTCTCGGAGCGCGCAAAATGCACATCGGCACCACAGTGAATGCCGATTACACCGGCAAGACGCGTCGCAATTGCGGGTCCCGCGACATTGCTTGCCAGTACATAGTCGACCTTTGCAGGCAAGCGCGTCGTCAGTACCGCAAACCCCTGGCTTTTCAGTCTGTCGTGATCTACAACGCCGGTTCGAACGATGCGTTTATCTTGCAACAATCCCCATTTCAATCGAGTGTTGCCGACATCGAACAGCAACGCCCGGTAACTGCTCACGGAATTGCACCCGATTGACCACTGAGGATGACGCTGCCGGATGTAACACGTCGCCTGTCTCCACCCTCATTCAGCAGCAGCGCGCCATCGGTATCGACACCTTCCGCGATACCGGCACTCGTTACCTCGTCGGTTTCTATCGTCACCTCCTGGCCGCGCAACCAGTCGTATTGCCGCCACGCTGCATGGAACGGCGAAAACCCGGCTGCATCGAAACGAAGCATGGTGTCAATCAGGGATTCGATTACTGCTGCCGCAAGAGCCGCGCGCGATGGCAGTTCGTCGCAGCACGAAGCGAGGTCGCTCGCATGGCCAATGCTGGTTGCAATCTCTTTTGCCTGTTTGCTGCTTTTGAAGTCGACATTCAAACCGACACCGACAATGACGGTTATGCCATTGCTCCTCGCCGGGTGAACTTCCGACAACACGCCACCGAGTTTGCCGTTTCGCGCAACAATGTCATTGGGCCATTTCAGGCCGATGCCGCGAATCCCAAGGCGCTCGAGCGCCCCTGCGATGCCGGTTCCGATCGCGAGCGATACGCTGGGGAAGTCCACGGGCATTTCCCTGAACGTGAACGCTATCGACAGGCACAATCCGCTCGACCGTGGTGATAGCCAGACGCGATCCCTGCGGCCGCGTCCGTTCGATTGGTGATTTGCCAAGGCGACGCGGTAGCGGCCTGGCAAGGGGCATGCCTCGGCAAGAAGATAACTATTGGTGGAACCAATCTCGTCAAACACTTCCAGCCTGTCGAGGCAGGAACGAGACTCTTCGCCGAGGAATTCGCAAATGCTGCCCGATGTCAGCAGACTCATTTCGTCGGTTCGCGTTGTCGTCGAAACAACATCGCGCCGGTTTGCCTCGATTCGGTTCCGTCACGCATGCGCTGAATATTGGAGCGGTGACAAAAGACGATATAAACCGCCATCGCGGCACAGTAGATAAAGAGCGGCTGGTCTTCCGGAAGCCTGGTTGCAATGAGGTAGACCGGCGCCGATATGCCGGCAATCATGGTTGACAATCCGACATAGCCGGATGACGTCAATACGATGCCCCACACCAGGACCACCGGCACGATCAGCTCTGGCGCCAGGATGACGAGTGTACCGATCAGGGTCGCCCCCCCTTTGCCGCCCCTGAATTGATGCCAGACCGGCCAGACGTGGCCTATGACCGCGGCGGCGGCGCAACAAAGCGTCAACCATTCCCGCGCCAACGCGGGATCGGCGGCAACAAATGGCACCTTGAGCATCGGCACGACGCCGGCACCAAGCACACCCTTGCCGAGATCGATGATCACCACGCCGAGCGCGAATAGCCAGCCCTGCGTGCGCAGCGCATTCGTCCCGCCTGCATTGCCGCTACCCATGGTCCGGATATCTACGCCGCCATGCAGCCTGCCCATAACCATCGAACCCATTACCGAGCCGATAAAGTAACTCAGCAGAAACTTGACACTTAGTTCTAACATCCGCGATTGGTTTTTTTGTGCCTGACGAAAGAGCATTGTAGCATCAGCTGCTTTAGGCGATCAGACAATGCGGCGACGGCCTATCCCTCTGTTTATCAATCCCGTTGCGGGGAGAGGGCGTGCCCGGCAACGCGCCAAATCGATCCGTCGTTTGCTGGATGAAAGCGGCGTTCAATTCGAAGAGATCGAGAGCGCCTCTGTCGGAGATCTCGAATACAAGGTCTTTGCCGCGGCATCTGCCGGTGTCGACCGGATCATCGTTGCCGGCGGCGATGGCAGTGTTCATGAGGCAGTCAACGGAATCTTGCGCTCCGGCTCGCAGACCGCGCTCGGCGTAATCCCTGTCGGCACCGGCAACGACTTTGCCAAGGCCTGTTCGATACCGTTGCATTGGGAGGACGCGACCAGGTTACTCGCCGACCGGATCGGCAGTGACACGCCGTTACGTTATATCGATGCCGGCCGGGTGAACGATCGGTATTTCGCCAATGGCATCGGCATCGGTTTCGACGCGAAGATCAACGTCATTGCGCGAAGTAACCGAATGCCGATTGGCGATCTCGTTTATCTCATCGCAGTGTTTCAGGGTGTCTGGGACGGTGTAATATCCCCGGGCATAAGAATGCGATATGACTCCAACGATTACGATGGTCCGGTTACGCTCGTCGAAATATGTAACGGCGCCTCGGTTGGCGGGATGTTCCGGATTGCCCCCATGGCGAAGAACGACGATGGTTTGCTCGACCTCGTATTCGTGAAGCCGGTGGGACGCCTGAGAATATTTGCATTGCTGCCGCGGTTGATACAGGGCACGCATATCAGCGCACCGGAAGTCAGTTGTGCAACGGTGACTACCGTACACGTGGTCGCAGAGGAACCGGTGCCATCGCATCTCGATGGTGAAATCCAGCCACTGCAAAGCGAATTTAGTATTGAAATAATGAAGCGCGCGCTGGCAATTCTTTGACGCTCAAGCAACTAGGCACCCTTTAACCAGGCGTCACGCATTTTCTTTATCCTTGCGTCGGGATCGCTCTCCAGCTCGAGGTAACAGGTATCTTCGGGCGGAGCCGCGAGCTTGACCTGAAATTTCATCAGGTGCTCGTCGCGAAATACCGAGATAGTTACGGTATCCCCCACATGATGTTCGCGCAGGCGAATATCAATCGTATCGGCACCGAGCCGCAGATTATCGAGTGCGACGGCCACGTCACCCGGCGCGATGCCCGCCTTCTCGGCAGGGCTCCCCGAGTGCACTACGCCGAATGTGCTTTTGCCTGCACTATCTGCGAGTTCGGCCCCAATCCATGCTGCGGGCGGACCGTTATTTGCCGCCGGCTTGCCACCGAGGTCGTTGCCGTTGCTTGCCGGGCGCATATGGAGATTAACGCCCACCTCTTTCAGCAATCCTTGTAACGGCAGATCCGTCGTGCCGCGCACGAATCGTTCGAAGAAATCGGCGAGTTCGAGCCCCGACACGGCGCGTGCGACGGATTCGATACCACGCTCCGGCATGCCTTCCGCAGAGTCACCATAGCGTGACCAGCATTCGTGCATCACATCGTCGAGCGACGCCTTGCCATCCGTGTCCTTGCGTATCGTAAGGTCCAGTGCGAGGGCAACCAGGGATCCCTTCGTGTAGTAACTGACAATCGCATTGCTCGAATTCGGGTTCTGCTGGTAAAAGTGCGTCCAGGCATTGAAGCTTGATTCCTCCAGCGTCTGCCTGAATCTGCCGCGATTACGGGTGAGCCGGGTAATCGCACGACCGAGGTGCTCAAGGTAACTCTTCGTCGTTACCAGGCCGGAGCGAACCAGCGCCAGGTGATCGTAATAAGAAGTTATACCTTCGAAGACCCAGAGCAGACCGGTGTGTACCTCTGCGCGCAAATCGTGGGGTGTGAACTTCTCCGGACTCATGCGCTTGACGTTCCACAAATGAAAATACTCGTGACTACAAAGCCCGAGGAATTTTCGGTATCTGGCACTGACGCCCGACTCTCCGCGTTGCGGCAGGTCGCGTCTACTGCATGCAAGGCTGGATGACCAGCGGTGCTCGAGACCGCCATATGCGTCTTCCTGCACATACAGGAGAAACACGTAACGATCGAAACCCTTCGGCGTCCCCATGAGCTTCAAGTGGTAGCTACAAAGCGTCGACAGGTCGTGACAGATCCGGGCTATGTCGAAATGCACGTGCCCGCGCACTGCAATGACATGTGGTATGCCGCCCGCTTCAAATTCACCGATCTGGATATCACCCATTTCGACCGGATGGTCGATCAGCTCCGCGTAATCCTCTGCGGCAAACCTGCCGAAGCCATATCGCGGCGCGTCGATTGCCCGCATCGAAGTCACAACTCGCCAGTCGCCGCCGGCTCTTCCGTCGGGTTGTCGGATTTCAAGCTCGCAAGCCAGGTCTTCCTGCCCCACCACCGCCGGAAAAACACAGGCCCCGTCGAAGAAACCGTGCGTCGTATCGAGGTGCGCGCCCCTGACGTTCAGGTCATACGCATAAATCTCGGCAGTCAGAGTCATCGCGACATCGCAGGCATCGGCCTGCCAACTGCTCTTGTCGAGTTTCGTCAGACCTATTTCCTGTCCGTCCGCCTCCGCCCGGATCGAAACAACGTGCCGGGCGAGATCGCGAATCATGTAGCTGCCCGGCACCCACGCGGCAATCGAAAAAACCTGGCCCGAAGGATCCGGCCTGGCAACCGTCAACGCTACTTCGAAGATATGCGCGGCGAGATCTTTTGGCGTAATTCGGTATTGATGAGGCGTGGACATTCTTGTTGTTCTCGTCAGCCGCTGCGTGCGTGTCAATTCTTGAGCGGTTCCACCAGTTTCAATGTCAGGCATTTTGCCGAACCGCCGGCCTTGAGAAACTCGGACAAAGCCACTTCCCGTACTTTGAAGCCCGCCAGCATCAGTCGGGCTTTCAGCGGGTCCGACGCCTGGTCCAATATTACCGTGTCACCGATATTGACGGCATTGCAGGCGAAGTTTCCAGCGTCCATGGTATCCACGATGATCCTTTTGTGTGGCGGGATTCGCGACTCGATTGCGATTCGCGAATCGAAATCGAACGCAGGCGGATGATACATCAGGAAACCGTCGGTCAACGGACAAAAGCAGGTATCGATGTGGTAGAAGCGGGAGTCAGTCAGTTTGATCGAGACGAGTTCGACGTCCCAGAACTTCTGGATCTCTGCATGCGCCTCGATCTCGGTACGATACCCGTACCCGGCCCATAACCACGGGCCGCCCCGGTCAAACAGGGCATCGCCGGCGCCTTCAAAGCCGATGTTCTCATCGAGATCGAGGAGCTCGAAGCCGTTGTCGCGAAACCATTGCTTGTAATGCGCCTCTTCCGGCCGCCGCTCATGCGGCATGAAATGGCTTGCGATCGCCTTGTTTCCGTACACGGCGCCCGCGTTAGCCGTGAAAACGAGATCCGGCAAACCGGGTTGTGCTTCGATTTCCGCGATCTCCGCGTATTCGCCGATCGTGTCGCGCAACGTCTGCCACTGCGTTTTAGCTAACGCGCCATCGAGCGAACCCTCGTATCCGGCCATCCACGGATTGATAACGTAGTCGACCGTAAAAAAATCCGGCGGACACATCAGGATCTTGTCGTGGTGCTTGCTCATGCCGTGAAATTCGACGGGATTGCCGCGCCGATCTAGTCGCCGTCGCCCGCCACCGGTAAATGGATCTCGGCAAGCATGCAACGAACGCTACCGCCGGCCGAATTCTCGATATTTTCTATAGGCGCGCTGATGACTCGTGCATATTTCGAAATCTTTTCGAACTGCGATTCAGTCAGAGAATGGCGCGCCTGCTCCGACATGGCGATCACCCGCTGTCCCGACGAAGATCTGAGTTCGAGCATGTTGCCGGCGAATGCATGCATCTGATCAAACGTCAGTGTCAGCACCTCGTGCCCTGTTCTCTCGAGGCTGCGAATGACGGCCTCGCGCTGATCGTGCCGCGGGATCGCCACGTCGCAAATAACCGCCAGTTCTTCGCCGACATTCATCAATACATTCGTGTGATAGATCGGCGCTCCATTCTTGTCCACGGCATCGAACGCGACGACTTCGTAATCGAGTCTTTGCGCGAAATCGCCGAGAACGTCGAGGTGAGTGCGCGACGAAAGGCAGGCATATGCGATTCGATTGCTGCGGTCGAGCACCATGCTTCCGGTGCCCTCGAGAAAGTGCCCTTCGTCCTCGTGGTGCGATAAATCCACTACCTCACGAACCTGGAAGCCGTATTGATTTACCAGTGAATCGATGATGTCCTGTCGTCGCTCCGTTCGCCGGTTCTCCGCCTCCATGGGATAAAGAACAACCGTACCGTCAGCATGAAAACTCACCCAGTTGTTGGGAAAGACGGCATCCGGTGTATGTGGCTCCGCCGTGTCATCGAACTGCACGACTTTGATGCCGCCGGCTTCGAGAGCCGTAACCAGCCGATCGAATTCGGCTTCGGCATCGCGCTGTTGTTGTTCAGGCGAGGATTCGGTCTGCCCCTGGAACAGGTTTGATTCGGCCGTCAGTGGATTGCTCTCGAAACGTACCGGCCTGATCATCAGGACCGCCGATGCCAGTTGAGATTCTTTTTCTGACGCCATATCGTTCGATGTGCATCGCGGCGCTCGGCATTAGCGCCTTGATTCCAAGGTAAACCAGCGAGGAATTATGCCCCTGAAGCACGCCTCACGGAAACGTATTTTGACCGTGATCCGCAATCCGGCATGGATTTGCCTGATCTGGTTCGGCATGACAGCCGGTGTGTCATTGCTTGCCACGCCGGTGCGCTTCTCCGCGACGACGATCACGCGGTCCGTTGCGCTCGACGTCGGGCAGGTGGTTTTTGCCGCCCTGAATAAAGCCGAATTCGTGGCGCTCATAATTCTATTGATACTCGTCAGGACATCCGGCATCGCGAAACAGTTTTGGGCGGGTTGCGGCGCGCTCGCATTAATTTTGATTACGCAGTCGTTGTGGCTGCTGCCCGAGTTGACGGCGCGCACTCAGCAGATTATTGCTGGCATGGAACCACCGCCATCTTTTGTGCACGGGGCATATTCGATCCTCGAGTTGTCAAAGCTCCTGTTGCTGTTGTACCTGGGCTTCCGGTCGATGCAGATGATGGCGAACGGCGCAGCAAATTCTGCCCCCGGCGCCTGAGCGGCAATGGTTTATGCCGTAATCATTTACCTGGTACAGATCGGATTGATCGTGCATGTCCTGCGCACCGGCAGAAACATGTACTGGGTATTTATTCTTATTATTGCGCCGGGCATAGGCGGCCTTGCCTATCTGGTCGTTGAATTGATGCCGGACCTTATGCACAGCTGGCGTGCGCGGCGCGCGCTTCGTGCAGTGAAAAAGACTCTGGATCCTGGAGCAGACTTACGGCAGCGGCAGCGACAGCACAGGCTATCCGGCAGCGTCGACGCGGCCCGGCA
The DNA here is from genome assembly GCA_041555515.1 of Woeseiaceae bacterium. Taxonomy (GTDB): domain Bacteria; phylum Pseudomonadota; class Gammaproteobacteria; order Steroidobacterales; family Woeseiaceae; genus SZUA-117. The sequence continues at coordinate 29,119 of JBFFKF010000008.1, read as the reverse complement.
TCTTGCCGGTGAATTGATCGCGAGCGGCCGCTATGCCGAGGCAATCCAGCATTATGAAAGCGCGTTGACCGGGCTTTACGAACATGACCCGGACCTGATGCTCGGCCTCGCTATTGCACAATTCAGTGACGAGCGATTCGAAGAAGCGAGAGATACACTGGATTTACTCAGGGAAAAAAACCCTGACTTCAAATCTCCCGAAGGGCATCTGCTGTATGCGCGAGCCACAGAGGCATGCGGTGACGATGTAAAGGCTCTCGAAGAATACAAGGCGGTTGCCGCCTATTTTGCAGGCGCCGAGGCGCGTGTTCGTTACGGCCAGATACTCGAACGTCTCGGCGACGACGATGCGGCGCGCGCGGAATATGAAGAAATTATCGACGTCGCAGAACTGGCGCCAAGACATTATCGCAAGGCGCAGCGCGAGTGGATTACCCAGGCGAAGGACGGCATAAAGCGCCTTGCCGAATAAATAGGAGTCAGGCCGCAGTACTCGGCCTTTCGGAAACCTTGTCAAACCATCTTTGCAGGTTCTCGCGGGATTCCTTGATCGGAATTTTTAAGCGCTGGGCAAACTCCACCGTCACGAATGCCGTGATGTCGGCCAGCGTAAACTGATCGCCGGTAATGAATGCGTTGCCATCGATTTGATTGTCGATCCTGTCGAGAAAAGCATTCACTCGAATCCTGCCCCTTTCCGCAAGTTCGGGAATCTGCTTGAGATTGACCGGTCCCGGCAGCGCTCGGTCGCGCAGGCCCTTGGCGCTGTTTCGCAATACCTCGGCAACTGCGGCAATACCGTTTTGTTCGATCTTGGTGTTCCACATCGACACCATCGCTTTCTCCAGGGCATCGCGCCCCATCAACACGGGTTCCGGATACTCGCTTTCCAGGTACTGGCAGATCGCAAATATCTCTGTGATGCGTGTTCCATCATCCAGCTCGAGCACCGGCACCGTGCAATCCGGATTTATCTCCCTGAATGCTGCTCCCAGCTGTTCTTCCTCACGGAGGTTCACCTGCACCAGCGGAATTTCAACCCCTTTCTCAGCCAGGAACATCCGCACCCGCCTGGGACTGGGTGCCGTCGTGCAGTCATAGAGCTTCACTGATCTTTACTCTTCGCAGTTAGCGGACGCCGGTGTTGCCTTATTTGTCTTTGGCGCGACCTGGCATATGCAGTCCGTTTCGGCTTCTAAAGCAAACAAAGACAAAAAAGGCAACGCCGGCAGCCCTCGTAAATTCCTATTCTTTTCGAGCTTTCGCAATCGACTCGGCCGTCTGGCCGAACAGTACTTTCCTGGCCTCCTCGTCGATCGAATCGGAATCCCTGCGCCAGTCCTTGCCGAGATCGACGCCTTTGCGCACTGCGGGCCGCAGCTTGATCTCATCGAACCAGCGCCGCAGATTCGGAAACGAATCGAGACTGGCACCGAGGTACTTGTAGCCGGCTACCCAGGGAAAAGAAGCGATGTCGGCGATCGAGTAATCCCCGGCCAGGTACTGGCGATTCGCGAGTCTCGTGTTCATCACGCCAAGTAGCCGATCGTATTCCTGTGCGTATCGGGTATGTGCGTACGGGACCGGTTCCGGCGCATAGTTGACAAAGTGGCTGAGTTGGCCGGCCATCGGTCCGAGACCACCCATTTGCCAGAACAGCCACTGCAATACCTCGAATCTTTCTTTCACGTCCGATGGCATGAATCTGTCCGCTTTCTCGGCGAGGTACATCAGGATTGCGCCGGATTCGAACACGGAAATGCCGGTGTCGTGGTCATAGATCGCCGGTATGCGGTTGTTCGGACTGATGCTGAGGAATTTGCTGGTGAATTGATCGCCGCGGCCAATATTGACTTTTATTACCGTGTAGTCGAGCCCGCATTCCTCGAGCATGATTGACGCTTTCATGCCGTTGGGCGTCGGCCAGTAATGAAGATCAATCATCTTGATTAGTGCTGGTCCCGGTCTGAGTCGTGAAGTTTGCTGAAAATACTACTGGATTGGCACCGAGGAATACGTCTGGCCGGTTCCTGGTATCGCCGTGACACCCGATTCGCAAATCTACCGATATCAAAAGGAGCGATTCAGCTACCCGCTATTGTGGCAGAGCCGGTTGTTGCGTCCTGCCGATAGCAAAATTTTCCGGCTCGCAAGCACATGATTCCGTGTTCTGTTTGCCTATGGTGCCGAACCTGATCCTGCCAACCTTCTTGGCCTCGCAAACCATGGTGTAACCACTCGGGCATCTGATCTGTTTCGGTGCCTGCTGTTCGCTGGAGGCTTGCTTTGGAGCGCTCGATGAACAAGCCCCCAACAATAGGATCGAGACTGTTAGGATACATGCGGAAATCGAATTTTTCGCTTGACGGGAATACATGTTTTTTCCTCCGTATCTGAGTCTAGCCGAATCGCCCCCTGGTGTCCGCATCGATCCCCGACCACAGGCATGCGCTGAAACTAAGACGGCACCGGCAAAGGCTTTGTTCCGCTCAATGCTGCGAGGCGTCAGCGGGTGGCTATATTTGCTGCGGTCTTAATCGCCCCGTCGTTGGACAGGCTACCTGCACGCATTTCGCCAGGTGAAACAGCTGGGACCGCAAATTCGAACGAAGCCTGGGCGGACTGGGTCGAAGCAATGGCCGGGATTGTCAATATACTGGGAGCGGAATACGCAATTCCCCGCTGTCCGGCATAGAATGAAGCAAAGTGAGCATAATCGACGCATGCAACAAGTGAAACAACAGTCAGTCTTCAGTTTGATCGCGGGCATCCTGTTGAGCGCGCCGCTTGCCGCCATTGCCGGTGATCCTCCGACGGTCAGCGGGACTTCGGATGACTCATCAGAAAGCTTCATCACACCCGGCGTAAGGACCTCTGCGGACGGGACCACCGTGATTTACGAGGCCAGGTATTTCGAGCCGTACACGATCGTATCCGCCGCGGACATGTTGCGGTGGGTGCCTGGAGGCGCTGCGTTGCTGCCGGATGACGGGCGACGCGGCTTCGAGCCGGAAAAGCGCGGTTTCGGTTCCGGCGGAGACCAGATTCTGATTAATGGCAAACGCCTTTCCGGCAAGTCGAACGATATCAGCTCTGCGATGAAGAGAATCCAGGCCAGCGTGGTGTCCCGAATCGAGGTGATCCGTGGGACGGCTCCGGGTCTCGACGTACGTAGCGAAGGCACACTCATCAATGTCGTTCTCTCCGAAGAAGTATCCGCCGGCTCGGGTTCCTGGCAATTGCATTCCGGTTTTTACGGCGACTCGCCGGAGTATGACGGCCTTCTGTCTTACAGCGATTCGGCAGGAAAATTGAATTATCTCGTCAGCGCCGAGTTCGGACCATACAACCGGGGCAACGACGAGGATCGCATCGAGGAATATTTCACGCCTGACACCAACACCCTGTTCGAGCACCGCGATATTCACAGACCGGAACTCGAGCAGCAGTTCGTTTTGAATACATCCGGCAACTGGTCGTTCGACAACGGTGACGTACTGAATTTGAACGCGCGCATCGCCGACAAGGATGAAGAAGAAACCGAAACAACGGTCGTGACCAAGATCGGTGTCCCCGATACCGAAAACCTGCTGAATGTTTCCCTCGAAGATCGACTCGAGTGGGAGTTCGGCGGCGACCTGGAAAACCGCATCGGCGCAAACGGGATACTGAAGACCCGGGCGATATATACGGACAAGACCGCTGACGAATCGGAATTCGTTTCGCTGACTTCGACTGTAGCCGGCAACGTGCCTGCCGAATCACTGGTATTGACTGATGAGCGAGCGACGGAAACCATCCTCCGTTCTTCCTACAGCTGGCCGCTCACCGCTGCCCAGAACGTGGAAATCGGACTCGAAGGTGCCAAGAACACACTGGAAAAGGAAGTCGTCTTGTTCGAAGTCCTGCCGGACGGTTCTCTGGATCCGGTCGATTTGTTCAATGCCGTATCGGACGTCGAAGAAAGTCGTTACGAATTCTTCAGCACCCATTTCTGGCAAATGCGCGAAGACCTGGGACTCGAAAGCGCACTGAATGTGGAGTATTCAAAGATCGAACAAACCGGCATCGATGTCAGTAACGAAAGATCGTTTACTTACATCAAACCGCGTTTTGACCTGCGCTGGGATTTGAACGATGCGACGCAACTCCGCGGCTCGCTCGAGCGAACAATCAGCCAGCTCGATTTCGGTGATTTCGTCGCGTCATTCGACGACGACAACGACACTGTCGACGCCGGTAATCCGGACCTCGAGCCCGAAAAAGCCTGGGAATGGAAATTCACATACGAGCGCCGTCTGCCGGAAGATGCCGGTGTCCTCGAGGCCCAGCTCTTCTACAACGATATAGAAGACCATATCGACAAGGTCGCCGCGACCGATGTTATCTCGGCGGCCGGCAATATCGGAGATGCCCGGTTATACGGTGTGACCCTGAAAGGAAGCTGGCGACTCGAACCGCTCGGTCTCGAAGGCGCTGTCATCGATTTGTCCTACACCTGGCGGGACTCAGAAACCACGGACCCGTTCACCGGAGAAAAGCGCGAGGTGCGCTGGACACCCAACCACCGCTACTCCGTGCGTTACCGCCACGACATCCCGGCGTGGAAGATCAATTACAGCGTAGATGTGGACTGGTGGGGCGAGCGGGAACAACACGACATTACGTACTGGGACCGAAATGAATCGCTCACGCCAAACGTCGACGCGACGATTCAGTACCGCCTGACCGACAAATTACTGTTGTGGTTTGACACCAGATTCGTGATCGACCAACACCACCGCCGGGTGCGCCAGCGTTTCGACGGCAATATCGGGGACGATATCCTGCTGCGCACGGAGGTCCGCGATCAATATCGGCGCACCAGGTACATCCTCGGATTACGCGGTCAGTTTTAAAGACTGTTTCGCAAATTACTTCGGCTGAAAAAGAAGGGGCGCCTTTCAGGCGCCCCTCTTTTTCACATCAGCTTTCGCCGCTGCGAAGCATCACGATTTCCTATTCGAAATCGGCCCGCAGCCTCATATACCAGAAACCACCCTCGTTGCCCCAGGGCGTGGTATCCGTGTACAGGTTTCCGGAATCAATCGTGCCGCCGGCGTTGGCGAGGTCGTCCGCACCGGCTTCATCGAACACATTGTTTGCACCGACGGCGATCGTGTAACGATCGGCGAAGGTGTACGCGGCCTCGACGTCAAAAACGGTCTTGCCGCTGTAGCAATGGTCGTTGAAAGCGGGTCCGGCGCAACTAAGCGTATAGCCCGCTCCGTTTGCGCCGCGCGGTGTCGGATCGTCGCTACCCCACTGCGAGTTGACCCAATCGTCGTAGTAGCTCGCACGTGCTAGGAAGCGCCAGTCGCCAACGAAGTGGTTGTAGCTCAGCACGCCGCGATGCTCTGGATTCATGTTCTCCAGATCCACCACCTTGTTGCGGTCCACTTCGCTGCCCGCGCTGTCCACTTCCTGTTCGGTCCAGTTCCACAGGAACGTCAGGTCGCCGGAGCCGGCGTTACCCCAGTCGAGGCTCAGGGTGGCGACGAGGTCGATGCCGTGTACCGTCGTTTCGAAGTCGTTGGTGTAGAACGAGACCGAAGACAGGTCAGCGGCACCCGGCACACCCAGCTCCTGCAGGCACAGTGCCAGGTTGCCGATCGGGTTGGCGCGCGCATCCGGACAGTCACGGCCGCCCGGAATTTCACCAGCGGCCGGCACCGGCTCGCCCGTGATGTCGATCGTGCCAGTAAAGGCGATGCGATCGTCCACGTTGATATTGAAGTAGTCCGCGGTGATGCTCAGGTTGTCTGTCACATCCCACACGACACCAAACGAGAAGTTGGTGGACTCTTCAGGGTTCAGCGCGGTGCCGCCGAGGAACTGTGCGATCGGGTTCGTCGGCGGGATCTGGCCGCTCTGGCTCAGCTCGCCCTGAACCAGGATCGTCGACACCTTGGTCACGTTTTCCTGGCCCGGCGTCGGCGCACGGAAGCCCGTGTTCCACGAACCGCGAAGGGCAAGGGTATCCGTCAGCGCCCAGCGCAATGCGACCTTACCGTTGGTCGTGTCGCCGAAGGTCGCGAAGTCCTCGTAGCGGACTGCAACGGCCGCCGTGAAGTTATCGGTGATGTCGGCCTCGGCCTCTACGTAGACCGCCCAGTTCGAGCGTCCCCACAATCCGGCCTGCGGCGGGCTGAAGCCCGCGAAGCCGTGCGAGCCGATGCTCAGGTCAGGCAAGCGCGCGATCTGCGTGGAATCACCTACGCCGTCACCATCCGTGTCCGCCAGCACCGGGACGCCGTTGGCGTCGCGAATGACGTCACAGGTTCCCGGATTGTTCGGATCACCGTAGCAATTCGTGCCGTTGCCGCTCTGGAATGCGAAACGCCCGGCCTCCCAGGAGTTGATCTCGCCGATGATCGTTTCGAAAATCTCGTCGCGCCACTCCGCACCGAATGCAAAGTTCAGGTCAGAGGCAAACGCGTCGACCGCGATCGGCAGGACGAAGTCCGCGTTGAGGCTCACTTCCGACTGCACATAGGAACCAACGTCGAAATCACGCTGCAGGTTGCCATTCGCGTCGACGCCATCCGGTCCGCGTGCCGGGTTCCAGGTGTTGTTGAGGAAGAAGTCAACCTTGTTGCGGCCGTAGCCGGCGCTGAAGTCGTACAGCAGGCCGTTGTTCATTTCGCCGCGAATTCCACCGAAGATGCTGGCGTCGGTGAGATTGCCGCCGAACTGCGGCGTGTAGCCCCCCGGCACGGGCTGGTTCATGATCCAGCAGTTCGCCGGCAAGGCCTGGCGGGCGGCGTAATCGGCAGCTACCGTGGCCGCATCCAGCGGCGTGCCGCTGCCACCGGAGCCCGGGCTCACGAGCGCCGGACAGTTGGAGACGACGTTCTGGTCGCCGCGGTTGATCGTCGTGTCGACGATCGCACGATAGGTAACATCGAACGTGCTCTCATTGATCGCATCCGTCGTGACCGACTGGCCATGCGTATACACGGCAGCGCGGCTGTTCGGATTACGGTAGTAGAAACCGCCTTCCGTCTCGCGCTTGCCAAAGTTACCGAATGCGTAGACTTCCTGCGACTCGTTCAGCTGGATGCCGGAATTGAAGAAGACATTCCAGTTATCGCGGTACTCCGGTCGGCCCCATATCTGCGCATACGGCTGGCGAACGGATGCTTGCTGATCCGGCGCGCCGGAAGAAAGCAGCGTTGCCGCATCCGTACGCTGGATCGAGCGGCTGGTCGGGTCGGCCTCGCTCCAGACACCGGTCACGTTGAAGAAGCCGTCATCACCGAGCGGAAAGCCGGCGTTACCCATGAGCTGAAACAGCGTGCCGTCGCCTTCCATGTACTCACCGGTGCGCGCTTCAAGCGTTATACCTTCGGCCGAGTCGTTCAATACGAAATTGATGACGCCGGCAATGGCGTCGGATCCGTACTGCGCCGCAGCACCGTCGCGCAGTACCTCGACCTGCTTGATCGAGAGCGCGGGTATCGCGGAGATATCGGCACCCTGCGAACCTTCGTTGAGAGAACTACCGAGTTCCGCGATGACGCCGGACCGATGACGGCGCTTGCCATTCACCAGCACCAGCACGTTGTCGGGCGGCAGTCCGCGCATGGTCGCCGGGCGAACCAGGGTCGCAGCGTCGTCGATCGAGTGGCTCTGCACGTTGTAGGATGGCACAGTCGTCCTCAACAGATCGTCCATGTCGTGCGTGCCGATGTTGACGAGTTCGTCACCTCTGACCACGTCAACCGGCACGGACGAATCATGCGCGCTGCGTTCCGCACGGCGCGTGCCCGTAGTAATAATTTCTTCAATCGGCTCGTCCGATCCTGCCTGTGCCTGTGCGACCGGCGCAAATCCAGACACGGCAAGGAAGGTCGAAGAAGCCAACATCAGAAACCTGAATGTTTTGGGTAATGTAAGCATTGGCTAGCTCCCCCGTTGTTTGCTTCTATTTATGCCCACGGCTCGAACACGCGGCAGGCAGCGGTGCTTTGACCGCACACATCGATTGAACCACTGTTCCCCTACAAAATAAAGAATTTAACAACATTTTCTCATGCCGAAATCGAACATATGTTGCTTTTTCTCCGCACCCGCGCCTGCGCGATCATTGGAACTTTTATGGTTGATAACTGGGGCCATGTACGAGATTGCCATCTGCAAACGTTGTATTAAAGCAACATTCCTTGTCCAAAAGTGTCTCCATTTCACCACAATCGTCGTGAGCCGCGGAACGGCCGCTTTGACGGCCAGCGCAGGCGCATCCCGGTCGTCGGAAACCCGGGGCAGCGACTGCTGTCGAAACCTCGTGCTTCGGTGATGAATTACGGATGAACAACATGCGACGACTCGTTGGCCTCTGCCTGTTCCTCGGCCCATGTCTGGCGTTCGCGCAATCGGCCGCTCCCGCGACGGGCGCCTTCCGCATCACGGAGACCCTCGCCGGGATCGCTGGCGAAGAAGCGGCGCAGAAAATTACCTCGGTCATTGCCCCCGACGAACCGATCACGTGGGAAGTCTATGTGCCGGAACACTATGCGGCAGAGCGACCGCACGGATTGATGGTCTATATCAGCCCCACGCAGTCCGGCGAGATACCCCGCGGCTGGGACCGGGTAATGAACGACTACAACCTGATCTGGGTTGCCGCCAACAAGTCCGGGAATGCCGAGATCGTGGCTCGCCGCGCGGTACTGGCCCAGGTCTCACCAACCTTGATCGGCCGCGATTACAACATCGACCGGGAGCGGGTCTACATTACGGGTCTGTCCGGCGGCGGCAAGATGGCGAGCATGGTCGCGAGCGAACATGCAAACGTGTTCAAGGGCGCAATCTTCAATTGCGGGGTCGAGTTCTGGGATCGCGCGACACCGCGTCACATCGACCTCATCAGGCAGAACCATTACGTCTTTGTCACGGGCACCCTGGACCAGGCATTGGAGCCGACCAAGCAGGCGCACGCCCAATATATCGATGCCGGCGTGGTGAACAGCAGGCTCATGGTCATCCCCAACATGACCCACAGGAATCCGAATCGATACGTGTTCGCCGAGGCGGTCGCCTTTCTCGACGCCCGGCTCGCACCGGCGACAGACTAAAAACTGGCATTATCGGAGTGTCGTGCAGCCGTCAATCGGTCTGCGGCGCGGTTGCCGTCGCGTTGTTCTCTCGCCGTATCTTTGAAATCACGGATGCCGCCTCGAGGATCACCATGAAAGTCGTGATCACGACGACGATATCGATCACGACGAGCAGCCAGTTGCCGGCCTCATAGAATTCGACCAGCTTGATCAACGCGGCCCACGAGGATGTGATCAGCACGAAGACCATGGGCAGCATCGTGTAGCGCGCCGGACGCCCGTACCTGATCAGCATGACCGAGATGACCAGCAGCGTGAGTCCGGCGAGTATCTGATTCGTCGAGCCAAACAGCGGCCAGATGATGAGCCCGCCGCTGCCGGATGCGCCGCCCGCACCGAAGGCCAGCAACAGGCAACAGCCGACTGCGACCAGCGTCGCGAGCACCCCGTTCTGAAACAGCGGGATGTCATAGATCTTGCCCCACTCCTGGATGATGTATCGCTGCAGGCGCACGCCCGAGTCCATCGTCGTGCCGGCGAACAGAACGACCATCGTCGCCAGCAGCGTCTGCGAAATGCTGAACGGCAGGCCCCAGCCGTTGGTGATCATCTGCGCACCGCCCTGGATAAAAGTGCCTGCCCCGGCCGTGCCGTAGCGTTCGTAGATCTGGTGCCAGATTTCGGGCGTTGCCGCGAGCGCAACGCCACTCACCGCAACGATGGTTATCAATGCCAGCGATCCCTCGCCGACCGCCCCGAGGTAACCGACAAAGCGGGCGTCCGTTTCCCTGTCGAGTTGTTTCGAACTCGTGCCGGATGACACGATGCCGTGAAACCCGGACACCGCGCCGCAGGCGATGGTTACGAACAGCAGCGGCACCAGCGATGGCGCATCCGCTGTCATTTGCTGATTGAACGCCGGCGCCGAAATCTCGGGCAGAGACAGAAGCACCGCGCCGTACAGGAGCGCGAGACCAACAAAGAGCTGCATGCCGTTGATGAAGTCGCGCGGCTGCAGCAGCACCCATACCGGCAACATCGATGCGATCGCCGCGTAGATAAACAGGATGACGATCCAGTTGGCATTTGCTGTGAGACCGAACATGTCCGGCAGTTCAAGCGGAAAGACGCTGCCGGCATACACGGACAGGTAAAGCGCGATCACGCCGCCAATCGATAGAGCGAGCAGGTTGAATTTGCGATGCACGAGCTGGCCGATGATCAGCGCGACAAAAATCGCCGACCAGGCAGGAAAAACCGCACTCGGCGTGTTGACGAAGGCACCGGCAATCACCACGCCGAAGACCGCGTTCACCATCAGCAATACGAGGAAAATAACGACCATGAACAAGGCCCGCGTGCGTTTGCCGATCACGTCTTCCGACAATGCCCCGATCGATTTGCCCTGATGACGCGCGCTGGCCCACAGCGCACCGAAGTCATGCACGCCGGCAAAGAAAATCGTGCCGAGCATTACCCAAAGTACGGCCGGTACCCAGCCCCAGTACACGGCGATCGCCGGACCGACGATCGGTGCAGCCCCGGCAACGGAAGTGAAATGATGCCCCCACAGCACGTACTTGTTAGTCGGGTGATAATCCACACCGTCGTTGAACTCATGCGCCGGCGTAATGAAATCCGGATCCAGCTGATAGATCTTTGTCGCGATAAACCTGGAGTAGACGAACCAGCCGAAAGCCATGCCGGCGACTCCCAGCGCAACTATCATCACGGATTGCATAGCGTCTTCCTTAGGGGACCAGGCCCTTTGTTTAGCGCAGCTTAGCCCGTGCTACGGGATTGTGAAAGCTCGGTATCATCGAGGTGCAGGAAGCGCCGGTATACGACAAACAGAACCCAGACCACGCTGCCGATAACCAGCATCAGCATCGTCCAGCGCATTAGCGCGGCAAGGAACGCATAATCCAGGGCAGGTCGCTGAAAACTGTATGCCATCAGTTCGCTGGCCCTGCCGCTCATCCAGTGCCAGCCGCTATGCGCGAGAATCGCGGACAGAATGATGGTACCCATGCGTTCCGTCAATGCATTACGCATCAACCAGTTCATGAGTGGAACGGCAACGACGATGACAAGGAGTTGCCCGATTTCGACGCCGACATTGAAAGCCAGGAGTGACGTCAACAGGTGTCTGCCCGCGAACTGCAGGGTTTCGCTCAGAGCAAACGAGAAACCGAAACCGTGTACCAGGCCGAAACCGAAAGCGATTATCCAGCGCCGCTGCCAATGCGAGCCGACAATGTTTTCGAACGCCATGTAGACGATAGATGCCGCAATCAGCGTTTCGATGAGCGGCGGGAACCACAACGCATCCGGCACCAGGCCGAACGCCGATGCGAAGAGCGTGATCGAATGCGCAACGGTAAACGAGGTGATTATCGCGATCATCGGACGAATTCGGCGAAACGGGATCAGTAGGCAAATGACGAACAACAAATGATCGAAGCCATCCAGGATATGCTCGATTCCGGTTTCCACGAAGCGCAAGAATGCGTGGTACCAGCGGGGGTCCAGACGCACCAGTCCGGGATCCCCGGAAAATTCGAAAACGCGTTCCACGCCTTCAGATGGCAGGAAGTGGACGACCGTTGTCGTCCGCATGCCGAGCCGTGCAAATTCCGGGTCGATGGAGAAATCTGAGGACTGTTTCTCGATCGGGTATCGAAGCAGGACATCGAGCAGCGCCTGGTCGCGAAATAATTCCGTTTCATCCGGCAGCGGGGGTTTGTCGAAATTTTCGAGCGCCAGTTCGTAGCTGTCGAATGATCGGTCTGACGGCAGGGACAGTCGCGCCGCAATAATTTCCCATTGGTCGAGCTGCACGTCGTTCTCGAACAAGCGCACTTCTCTGCCAATCCATATTACCGCAGCGTCCCTGATCGTCTTGTCGGCTTCCGAGATGACGAGGTATCCCGGCCCGCTCTGCGGAAAGTTGACGTCTCGCATGGCTTCGAGCGGTACGCGCACCAGGAAGTCGATGCTTTCGGTTCCTGGTTTCAGGATAGTCTGGATAACGACGTCCGTCGGGATTTCGTGTGAGGTAACGCGAATCGGGATCAGAAACGCCGCCGACGCGACGCAGACCATCGCTGAAACAAAGGAAAAGGATCGACAGGCATTTCGAATCACGGGATTAAGTGCGGGCCTTTCTTGTCAGTGAGGATTGCGCTCTTGCTGGATATCGGAATTGCGTGCTGCGTTGAGGGGTCGCCCCGGCCGGCAGCTTTTTTCCATAGTATACTGCCGCGTTACCGGGGGACATTCCGCGCTCTCCGAGACATCTCCGACAAAAACCAATGAGGGGGCAACCGGACCATGAGTAAACGACACTTATTAGCAGGCTTGGCCGTGGTCGCAGCATTAATCGCGCTGGGATTCGGACAACGCGCACTGGACAGCGCCGCGCAAGCCAGTGACAAGCAGGCGCCGATGTTCGTGGTTGATCCGTTCTGGCCAAAGCCCCTGCCGAACCACTGGATCCTGGGTGCGACTATCGGCATAAGCGTCGACTCCCGCGATCACGTGTATATCATTCACCGCCGCGACACGTTCAACGAACGCACCGAAATCGGTGCGGCGACGGATCCGGTGAAAGCCGATTGCTGTATACCTGCGCCGAACGTGCTCGAGTTCGATGCGGAGGGCAACCTGGTCAACCATTGGGGCGGACCTGGCGAAGGGTATGAATGGCCGAGCTCGAACCACGGCATAACGGTTGACCACAAAGACAATATCTGGATCGGTGGCAACGGCAGTAGCGATTCACACATACTCAAATTCTCTCGCGACGGAAAGTTCCTCGCGCAGTTCGGTGCCGCGGGCGCAGAAACGAATAGTCACGACACAGAGAATTTCGGCAGCGTCGCTGAAATCGCTTTTGATGCCGATGCCGACGAAGCCTATGTAGCGGACGGTTATCGCAACAAACGTGTCGCGGTACTCGACGTCGACACCGGGAAACTGAAACGTTACTGGGGTGCCTACGGCAACGAGCCGGAAGACACGGACCTGGGACCATTCGAGCCCGGGGGCGAGCCGGCGAAACAATTCCGCAACCCCGTGCATTGCGCGCAGCCATCGAATGACGGCCTGGTTTACGTCTGTGACCGTGTCAATAATCGGCTGCAGGTTTTCCGTACCGACGGTACTTTCGTTGAAGAAATCTTTGTAAAGCCCATGAGTCTCGGCGACGGGTCCGTGTGGGACATTTCGTTTTCGCCCGATCCGGAGCAGAAATTCATCTATCTGGCTGACGGCACGAATCGCAAGATATACATCATCGAGCGCGAGTCACTGGAAATCCTCACAAACTTCGGCGATGGGGGACGCAATCCCGGCCAGTTTTTCGCTGTGCACGGCATCGCGACCGACTCCAAGGGCAACATCTACACCACCGAAACTTACGAAGGTAAGCGGGTACAGAAATTCACCTATATGGGCATGGGACCGGTCACCGTAATGGACCAGGGTACGCCCTGGCCGGCGGACAAGAAATAGCCGCTACGGGTATTTTCCCTATCATGCGGCTCGCAAGATCGCCCGTATAACGGGCGATCTTTTTTTAGTCCAGAAAGGGGCTTTCAACGCTAAGGATTTGACCCGGACCGGGTACGCTGTCGCGAGTTCTAATTTATTGATTGTGATACGGATGTCACGTGCGCAAGGAAACGAGGGCGACGCGCTGATCCTGGTATCGGCAGGCAGAACAAAAGCGCTGGAATCCTTGTTGAACTATGCCATGCCGCCACTTATCATCGATTGGCTGGCTTACGATCGACAAGATCAGCGGGGGACGAAAGCCAGGCAGCTCTGATTTCTGACCTTATCGAGATTGCCGCTGACGTTCGTCTTAAAAAATACTAACCGCGACATACAAGGCAGGTAACCAGGCAGTGAATCCCAGACTTTCACGTCGGCGTTTTATCAAGGCGGTCATTGCCTCGAGCGCCGCAGCTGCAACTCATACAGGCATCACTTCCGCGCTTGCACAGGATCGACCAGCGGGCGCGGTCGAACGCCTGATTTCCATTAATGTCAACGGCCAGGTCCGGCGCGTCGACGTGCTGCCGCAGGAGACGCTGGCGTACACGCTGCGTTACAAGCTGGGCCTGATCGGTACCAAGATCGGCTGCAATCGCGGCGAATGCGGCGCATACACTGTGCTCATCGACGGCGTGACCAACTACTCCTGTTCGACCCTGACGCACAGCGTTCGCGCACGGAGCGTGCTTACAGTCGAAGGATTGCAGGGCGCCGACGGCAGGCTGCATCCGGTGCAACAGGCGTTCATCGACGAATTGAGCCCGCAATGCGGTTTCTGCACGCCGGGCCAGGTAATGGCGGCGGTGGCATTGCTCGAAGAAAATCCGACGCCGACTCGCGAGGAGGCACGACAGGCGCTTTCAGGCAACCTGTGCCGTTGCGGGGCTTACGATCATTATCTCAACGGCGTCATGCGTGCAGCGGGGCAGAACTCATGAGCGACTACAAACACCTCGGCAAGGATTTTGTGCCGCCCGATATCACGGGCAAAGTCACCGGCAAGGCCAAGTACGCGGAAGATTTTCGTGCTGACGGCATGGTCTATGCCCGCATGTACACGAGCCCGATGGCTCACGGCCGGGTGACGAAAATCGATACCTCCCGAGCCGAAGCAATGGACGGGGTCGTCGGCATACTGACCGCCGACGACGTGCCCGCGGCCGAGGCGCCGCGCGCCGCGATACTGACCAATACGCCTGCTTACATCGGCGACCCGATCCTCGCAGTCGCGGCAATCGACGAAAAGACAGCCGAAGACGCGCTGGCGGCGATCAGGGTCGACATCGAACCGCTGCCATTCGTCACCGATCCGCTCGACAGCCTCGTTTCCGGTGGCCCCGACGCGAGAGAGGAAGGCAATGTTTATGCGCGCTCGCGCGAAGGTTCCGGTTTCCGCAGCGTCAAGTGGACGAGAGAGCAGGTCGATGAATTCCGTGCCGGCAGGGAACCGACAGGCGAACATGCCAGCGAATGGAGCTACGGCGACCTCGACAAAGGATTCGCCGACGCGAAGGTCATCATAGAAGAGCCGTTCGTCACCATCGGCTATGCCCACATGAGCATGGAGCCGCGCACCGCGATGGCATACTGGCAGAACGGCACCTGTTACATGCATGCGTCCTGCCAGAGCCAGAGCTTCTTCATGCCGGGGCTGGCCGCGATGCTCGACGTCGAATTAAAGGACGTCGTGCTAATCAGCGAGAACACGGGCGGTGGCTTCGGCTCCAAGATCGGTGCCTATCCGATCGTCGGGCTCGCGGGTTATTTCTCCAAGAAGATCGGCCGGCCTGTGCAGTTGCGGATCTCGCGCGCGGTGGAGTACTACCAGGGCTCTGCGCGGGTTGGTTTCCAGGGCTGGATCAAGCTGGGCTTCGCCGAGAACGGCCGGGTAACGGCGGCGGACGTATTTATCGTCGAGGATATCGGACCGAACGCGACCGGTGGTGACGCATCCTCGGCGGGCGGCGCTATTTCGCTGGTCTACGATCCCGAATCGATGCGTTTCCGGGGCCTGCCGATTCTGACCAACACGACACCGCGCGGCGCGCAACGCGGTCCGGGCCAGAACCAGATCGCGGCGGTCATGGCGCCTATTATGGACAGGGCTGCCAGGGAACTTGGGCTGGACAGGCTCGAGATCCGCAGAATGAATGCGGTCAATAACGATACGACGGTATACGCCGACCAGGAACCGGTCACGAGTGCTTACATGGACGAGGCTCTGCAAAAGGGCGCCGAGATGTTCGACTGGGAGAACCGCAGGAACCAGCCGAAACGCAATGGAAGCAAGGTTCGCGGCCTCGGCATCGGGCAGGGTTATCACTCCGCTGGCACGAATGGTTTTGACGGCCTGGTGCGCATTACGCCGGACGGTAAGATTCACATTCACACCGGTGTCGGCAACCTCGGCACGTATTCATTCGCTTCGACCTCGCGCGCCGTAGCAGAAGTACTGAAATGCGAGTGGGACGACTGCGTCATTCATCGTGGCAATACGGAAGAAAACCTGCCATGGAATTCCTACCAGGCCGGCAGCGTTTCGATATTCACGCAAACCCGAACCAACTATGTCGCGGCCATGGATATGGTCGACAAGATGAAGAGAATCGCGGCTGAAACTCTCGGTGGAACTCCCGACGACTACGACATCGACGGTCAACGTGTGTTCCATGTCGACAGGCCCGCGCAGGGCATGTCTTACGGCGCAGTAGCAGCCCGCGCCATCCAGCTGGGTGGCGCCTACAGCGGAGAGTCCTATCCGGACGATATTCACGAGATCACCCAGCGCTCGGTGCAGAACCTGGCGCGCACCGGGCTCATAGGCGTCGCCAAAGACAACCTGGAAAGAAACGGCGTCATTCCGGGACTTGCCGTGGCGTTCGTCGAGATCGAACTCGACCTCGAGACCGGCAAGTACGACATCCTCGACTATGTTGGTATCGCAGAATGCGGCACCGTATTGCACCCGCAGGGCGTCGCGCAACAGATGAAGGGCGGCGCCGTATGGGGCATGGGTATGGCGAACCTCGAGCGACATGTTTACGACCCGCAAAACGGCTTGCCGGCGAATGTCGGTTTTCACGATTGCCGCATCCCGGGCTACCTCGACGTGCCGTCTGTCACGAGGTCGGGCGCCGTCGATCTTCCGGACCCGCAGAACCCGTTCGGCGCCAGGGGAATCGGCGAGCCGGCCCAGGGTTGTGCCGTCGCCGCGTTGATGTCGGCGATAAGCGATGCGCTGGACGGACACAACTTCGGCAGAGCGCCGGTCAGCCCCGACATGATCGTCAATTACGTGGCAGGACTGGAGCAGTCCTACAAGCCGCTTCAAACCAATAACGCGTGAGGTAACGATGGCTTCTTTCGACGTTATGCCAGATGTGCAACTCTTCCAGCCGGTCGAGCTCGACGATGCATTGAACCTCGCCGACCGGTACGCGGGTGACGGCTGGTTGCTCGGCGGTGGGCAGGATACATACGGCTGGCTCAAAGACCGGGCCAAACATCCGCAGGCAATGATCGACCTGAACGGCATCGAGGCGCTTCGCGGGATCCGCGAGTCCGAGGACGGCATAGAGATCGGTGCAGCGACCACGCTGCGCGAGATCATCCGCAACGAGCTCTTGCAGCGTGACTACAGCCTTCTCGTTAGCTCGGCGGAAGTAGTCGCCAGCCCGCAAATCAGGAATGTGGGAACGCTTGGTGGAAATCTCGCGCAGGACGCGCGCTGCTGGTATTACCGTCGCGGTCTATCCTGCTATCGCGCCGGCGGCAACACCTGCTACGCAGACACGCCCGAAGGAATGAACCGTGAGCATTGCGTATTCGGCGCAAGCCGCTGCGTTGCCGTCAGTCCTTCCGACACGGCAACAGCAATTGCTGCGCTCGATGCATCGATGGTCGTACAAAATGTCGGCGGTCAGCGAGTCGTCGCTGCTGAAGATTTCTTTGTCGGTCCTGCTACGCATATCACCCGCATGACTTCGCTCGAGCCCGGCGAAATCCTGACTGCAATACGTATTCCCGCGAAGTGGGCGGGCAAGAAATTCTATTTCGAGAAGGTTGCCGATCGGAATACCTGGGATTTCGCGCTGGTCAGCATTGCGGTCGCCATGGAAATGGACGGTGACACGATCGTCGACAGCCGTTTCGTCTGCGGCGGCGTCGCCTGTACGCCGCACCGCTTGCGCAACGTCGAAAATGCCGTGCGTGGCAAGTCGCTGTCGGAAGAAAGCGCCGAAGCAGTGGCAACGCTGGCTTCTGACGGCGCGCGCCCGCTTAATGCCAACCAATTCAAGCTGCCGTTGCTGGAAAATCTCGTGCGGCGGGCAATGAGGGCCTGAAGCCATGGACATCGCCACATACAAGAATGACGTTTGGGGGAGAGAGGTTCTGCTCGGTGTTTCCTGGGAGCTTCTCTGGCTGATCTGCGTAGTCGCACTCGTCATCGTCGCCGTGCACGCGATGTACATGGCGACGCAGAAACGCGCAGAGCGGCCGTCAAAAGAAGGGAAGCACGTGCAGCGCCACGTGCTGATCGACCGCATCATGCACTGGGTGATGGCGTTCAGCGTCATCGCACTACTCATTACCGGCGTATTGCCCATCATCGGCATCGAATTCGCGTGGTTGACGCTGCACTGGATCGCCGGGCTCGTGCTGACGGCCGCAGTGCTGTTTCATGCCATCAGGTCCGTCCTGCAAAAGGACCTCGAGAACATCATGATTCGTACGAGTGACCTGAAGGAACCGTTCGATGAAAACGTAAAACCCGGCAAGTATTCCCTGGCACAAAAAAGCATGCATGGAGCGGTTACCGTCGCAACACTCCTCGTAATCATCAGCGGATTGTTCATGTTCGCCATGATCGATACGCCATGGTGGGACCGCACCAACTCGCTGTCCGAGGCAACTCTCGGCTGGATGTTTTTCATTCATGGACTGAGTACGCTGGCATTGATCGCGCTGCTCGTGTTTCACCTGTATTTCACCTTGAGGCCCGAGAAACTTTTTTACTTGAGATCGATGATCAAGGGCTGGATATCCGAAGAGGAACTTTCAGCGCATCACGATCCCCAAAGGTGGGCGCCCGACAAAACCGCCTGAAGAACACAGTCAACCCGAAATCTAAAACCACACGATTTAAAGACCGTGAGTAAAACTCTGCACGATAATATCGACGTAATTGAATCCGGCTATGAGTTCCTGCTCGCCTATGCGGCACAGGGCCGCGAATCGGACGAGGGCCCGGGCGGCTCCGAGGTCAGGACAACACTGACAGGCATGTCGGCTGCGGCTGCAAGCATTGCGGCAGATCTCGACGCCAGTGATTCGAAATTTGCCGCTGTTGTCGTAGACGATGCCGGCAAGGCAGGCGCGGCGATTGCGCTGGTGCTGGCCCAGCAGAAAATCAGCTCGGAACTTGTCGACAACCTGAATGCCTCGATACACCTGCGGGCCTTGCTGACCGATTTGTTCCTGTTGAGCGAAGCAAAGTTCTGAGCTTCGAACAGCTATGAATCTTTTCGGCTCTCGAACGGATCTGAAACCCGGCTTTCGAAAGAAATTGGCAAAAGCAACGGAATGAAACAGAAGAGCCTTTCGCGTCGCAATTTCCTCGAACTGGTAGGAGTGGCCGGCGGGTCGACGGCAGTCTACCGGACCGCGATGGCCATGGGATTAATGCAGGAAACCGGCCCGGTCGCAACGCTCGATCTGCGCCACGTCGGACCTGCCGGAAAAAAGATAGCCGTGCTCGGCGCCGGTATTTCCGGACTGACCGTGGCATATGAACTCGAGCGCGCGGGCTATGATGTAACGATAATCGAGGCATCGCATCGCATTGGCGGGAGAAATCTGACCGTCCGGCACGGTGATCGTATTGACGAGATGGGTCAGGAGCAGATCTGTCACTTTGATGACGATCCGGAACTGTATTTCAATGCGGGGCCGGCCAGAATCCCCGGGCACCATCGCCGCGTCCTGTACTATTGCAAGATCCTCGAGGTTCCTCTTGTCATCAAGGCGAATGTAAATCGCCTGGCCTACACACACGACGAAGAACATTTCGGCGGCAAACCCGTACGTATTGGACATTACATTACCGATACGCGCGGCTTCATTGCAGAACTTCTGTACAAGGCCGTCGATAAGAACAGCTTCGAGGAACCACTTTCGGCCGCAGACCGGGAACGACTGCTGCTATTCACGCAATCCTACGGGGACCTGGACAAGAACGGTCGTTACCAGGGATCGATGCGAGCAGGCTACAAATCGGGCGGTTTCGTCACAGCACAGGAGTACTACGAAAACCTGGGTTTCAAGGCGATCCTGAACAGTCGCTTCTGGGAGGAAAGTAACGCCGACCTCGAAAACCCCGACTGGGCCGAACCCCTGCTGGAAGCCGCCGGCGGCATGGACAATATCGCCAAAGGCTTTGTGCGGAATATAAAAAGCCCGATTCTCCTGAATGCACAGGTTCAGTCGATTCAATTACGGCAAGACGCTGTAGACGTCGAGTACAACCACAATGGCGAGCGCAAGAAAATAAGCGCCGATTACTGTTTCAACAGTATCCCCGCGTACCTGATGCCCGGCATTCCGAACAACCTGCCCGAAGATTACAGGAAGGCACTTTTCTCGCTGCTTCAGGGCTGGGGCGTCAAGATCGGGCTGCAGATGAAGGAGCGATTCTGGGAACGCGAGGGAATATACGGCGGCATAACGCAAACCAATCAGCGCATCCGGCAAATCTGGTATCCGTCAAATAACATTCACGGCAAAAAAGGCGTCGTGCTTGGCGCATACGACTTCTTCGACCCGAGCGGGTTCTTCGATCGCATGGCGCCGCAGGAACGCATCGATTATGCCGCCAGGTGCGGCGACAAGATCCACGAGGGCTACTCGGATTACGTCGAGGCGGGCGTCAGTGTCGTCTGGAGGCGCATGAATCACATGATGGGCTGCGGCGCCATGTGGTGGTCACTCGATGTGCGCGATCAATACTACGATCTGCTGCAGCAACCGGCCGGCGGCCGCCATTACATGATTGGAGACCAGATCAGCTATCACTCGAGCTGGATGGAAGGAGCTCTCGCCAGGGCGGAATATGCACTCCTCGATCTCGACAAACGCGTACGCGCCGAGTCCGGCGAATCGAGGAAGGGATAGAACCATGCTGAGCGAAACGACGCGACTCCTGTTTGCAGTCCTGCTGCTTGTCTCAGCTGTCGCCGTTGCCGGCGACGAGCTTCCGATCCCGGCCGACGAGTATGTTTACTGCACCGTGTGCCATGGCGTGCAGCTCATGGGCAATCCCATCACCAAGTCGCCACGTCTCAGCGGCATGGAAAGCTGGTACGTCGAGAACCAGTTGCGCGCTTTCAAGAAAGGCTGGCGGGGTGAACACGAGAACGATGTCATCGGCGTCGATATGCGGCAAACGGTCGCCAACCTTACAGAAGAGCAGATCAAGGACGTCGCTGCTTTTGTAGCCGCTACTCGATCTGCGCCGCCCGCCGAGACGATCGATGGCGATGCCGAAAACGGAAAACGGCTTTATTCGAGCTGCGCCGCTTGTCATGGCGTTCGTGCCGAAGGCAACATCGCGCTTGCCAGCCCGGCGCTTACCGGGCTCGATGACTGGTACCTGGTACAACAACTCAGGAATTTCGAGAACGGCGCTCGCGGTAGCCAGCCGGGAGATACCTACGGCATGCAGATGCGTGCAGCGGTCGTGACATTAGCGGATGATCGGGCAATTCACGACGTGGTGAAATACATTTCGACATTAGAAGAGTAATAGAAACTAACAGGATATTTGAAAATGAAAAAAGCCATCCTCATTTGCGCACTCGTTTTGTTGGCGCCTGGCGCATACGCCGATGTTACACGCCACCCGTTACCGAATAACTCGACGTTTCCGATTTCCCAAGCCGTCGAGGTAAGCGCCGATACGGTCCTGATCTATCACAGCGGCACGGTGCCGGGGCCCGCGAATGCGGATGCCGAACGAGGTAGCCGCGAGTATTACGGTGATACCGAAGCGCAGGCGATGAGCGTGTTTGCTCGCATGCAGGATTCGTTCAAGGGCCTGGGTGTTGGCTTCGGTGATGTCATCAAGATGACCGTATTCCTGGTGGGTGACCCGGAAATGGACGGTCGCATGGACTTTCAGGGATTCATGCGGGCCTATACAAGGTTTTTCGGCACCGAGGAACAGCCCAATTTGCCGGCACGATCGGCGGTACAGATCGCAGGCCTTGCGGGCGGTCCGAACATGCTGGTCGAGATCGAGGTCGTCATAGCAAGACCGTGACCGCAGAGCAGAATAAAAGGGCCGGCATTTGCCGGCCTTTTCTAATTTAGTTGACGATCTCGCCGTCGCGATATCTGACCTCGCCGCCGAGTATTGTCATCACGATTTCCGTATTCATGATTTCCTCGTCCGCTACGGTTAGCAGATCCTGGGATAGAACGGTGATATCCGCGAGCTTGCCCGGCGTTAGCGAGCCCTTTATGTCTTCCTCGAACGCCGCAATCGCATTTCCCATCGTATAGGAGTAGAGCGCACGCTCGCGCGAGTACACTTCCTGCGGCTGAAACTTCGTGCCGTCGGGAAGAATTCGCGTCACTGAACAATACAAGCTGCCAATCGGATCGACTTCGTCGACGGGTGGGTCTGTTCCATTGGTGGGTACCGCACCGGCTTCGGCCAGCGTATTGAATATGTAGCCACGCTCTCGCGTCCTTTCAGGGCCCAGGCGGTCGACGACCCAGGGGCCGTCGGAGCACGCGAATATTCCCTGAAACGCCGGGATGACTCCGAGGTCGACCGTGCGTTGCACGTCGTCGGGGTGAATCACCTGCGCGTGCTCGATTCGCCAGCGCAGATCCGTCTTGTCCGGATGCCGGGCAAACTCCGCTGCATAGATGTTCAGCAGTTCGCGATAGGCGCGATCACCGATGCCCTGGATTGCCATCTGATAATCGTGTTGCATGGCGAGCCGCGCCGACGCTTCGATCTCCTCGATCGGCACGACATTCAACCCCGAGCTGCGGGGGAGATCGGCATAGGGTTCGAGCAGCCATCCACCATGTGTCCCGAGAGCGCCGTCGAGCACTTTTTCGCCGATCGCACGCACCGTCAGGAAATTGTCGCCATATCCGACCATGCGATAGTCGGCGAGCCTGTCCTGCATGTCGGCCGCCTGTTCTTCGAAAGCCATGTACAGCCGTACCGGTAGCGCCCCCTCGTCAGCCATGTTCTTCAAGAGATCGACTTCGGCAAACGACGTCCCGAGATCCTGGAAGGACGTGATGCCATATCGCAATGACTCTTCGCCGGCGAGCTGTACCATGCGGCGCATTTCTGCCTCGGCGACACCCGCCGGCCGCCTGCCCTGGTGTCCCGAGTAAGCCGCCCGGAAAATATCCTGAGCCGACTCTCGCATCATCCCGGTGGCACGGCCATTTGCATCACGGACGATTTCGCCACCCTCCGGCGCGACCGTGTCGTCTCCGAGCTCTACGAGTGTCATCGCTTTCTGGTTGACGAACACGCCGTGCCCACTCGTGTGAATCAGCATTGCCGGATGATCCGGCGTGACTGCGCTCAGTGAGTCGTGCAGCGGCAGACCCTCGACGAGCACTTCTTCTTTCGTCTCCCACTTGTCCTGGTGCCAGCCACGACCGACGATCCACTCGCCCTTCGGCGTCTCCTCCGCTGCGTCCGCGACCTGCGACACGATTTCCGCAAAACTCTTCGCATAACGAAAGTCAAGGATCATGAGCGAGCCGCCGAAGCTCGTGTAATGCCCGTGACCCTCGATGAAGCCGGGGATAGCGGTCTGGCCTTGCAGGTCGATAACGTCGGTGGCCTCACCGATGTAAGCAGCAATGTCCGCGGCACTGCCCACGTCGGCGATACGGTCGCCGATGACGGCCAGCGCTTCTGCGACGGGATTTTGTTCATCCACGGTAACGATGTTGCCGTTGGTCAACACCAGATCCGCGACCGGGTGCATCGTGTCCTGTTCCGGTACCTTGCCGCAAGCGATGAAGGTCAGAGCCAATACGATGACAGGCAGGAAGCGCATAATTTTTCCCTCAGGAAGTTTCTCTGCAAACGACTAGCGACTGTTTGCATTCGAATGATTCGCAACAACACCGATATATACGTGCCTGCCAGGCGCCGGCTCGAAATAGCGGCCCCCGAATGCGTTGATGCGAATATTGTTGTTGTAACTCTCGTCAAACAGGTTATTGATGCCCGCATAGGTGCGTAACAACCACTTGCCACGAGTTATATCTATGTTGAAGCGAAGATTGCTCACCGTGTAACTCGAAACATTCACCGAATTGGCGTTGTTCGCGTACAGGTCCCCGGAATAGAACGCCTCGAGCACCCCGGAGAAGCCGTTGTCTGTTCCATAGGTGAAACCGAGATAGCCGAACTGTTGCGGCAATCCCGGAAGTTGATTACCGCTGAAGTCGTTGCCATTTTCATCGACAAAATTGTCGAATTCGAAGTCCGACCACGTATAAGACGCGTCGATCGCGAGACCGCTCTTGTGCTGCCAGCTGAATGCTGCTTCCAGGCCCGTTCGTTCTGAACTGCCGGCGTTGGAGTAGAAGGTGCGGTCAGGGAACGCGGCCAGTTCGAACGGAATCAGTTCGTCCTCCAGATCGATCCGGAACAGTGACAGCTCGTAGTAAAGGTTGTCGCTGCCCGCTTTGTAACCGATCTCGAAGTTGTCGGCCGTCTGCGGCCTGAGTGACGCATTAAAGCCGCCACTGGCGTCGGGATTCGCCAGCTCGGTCGTGGTCGGTGTCTCGAATCCGCTGCTGTACGATGCGAACAGCACACCGGACTCGAACTTGTAGTTCAGGCCGATCGATGGACTGACTTCGTCGAAATCCAGGGTGCCCGAATCGTCACCATCGGCAAGAAATCGATCAGTAACATCGTACGACACCTCGTCGTACCTTATGCCCGCCTGCAAGGTCCAGGCATCATTGAAATCGTATTCACCTTGTAAATAAATGCCCGTGCTGTCGACCTGTTCGTTCTGGTCAAAAGTTTGCGCGCCCAGTATCCCGTCGTTGTTGTCGAACCTCTGCCGATCGTCATCCTGGCGGTCAAAGTCGACGCCAAACGTGAGCGCAAGCGTGTCCGGCAGCACTTCGCCAAGACCGTATTGCGCGCCAATCCCGTAAAAGAAACGATCGAGATCGACCGCACCGCCGTCGGTAAACGGCAGTTTGTTCGCAAAGTCGCGCCATACGTAATGATTACGCAGGATCAACGTGCCTGATTGCCGTTCCCGCTGGTATACGAAACCGAGGCGTTGCTGTTCGACGGTCTCGCCGGCGTCGAACTGAATGTTCCTGTCTCTTGCCGATGAGGGATCCAGGGCTGCCTGTGCTGCACCGATGCCGCCCGGATCCTGTGCTTTGGGCTGGTCGGCGAAATTCACCGCAACCAGGAGACGGTCGTTTTCGCCGAACGGGATTCCCAGCCTGCCGTTGAGCTGGGTGCCACGAAACTCCGAATGATCGCGGTAACCATCGAGTTCGGTTCGCGAAATGTTGAGGAGATAATCGACAGAGTTGAACTGACCGGCAGTCTTCAGCCCGTATTGTTGATAGCCGAATTCGCCGGACGCGAGCCTGCCTTGCACGTACGGTTCTGTAACACCGAGCTCGCTCGAAACCGCAATGACACCACCCGAGGAATTTCCATACAGCGAGGATGCCGGACCACGCAGAACCTCAATGCTTTGCGCCGAGCCGAGATCGATGCTGTCCACGCCCGACTGGCCATCCGGTAATGTCTCGGGAATTCCGTCGACGAAAATTCGAATGCCGCGAATACCAAAACTCGAGCGTGCGCCGAAGCCCCGCATGGCAACCCGAAGATCGCCGGCGAAGTTATAACGATTCTGAATATAGAGGCCGGGTACGACGGCCAGCGCTTCGTCGAGCCCGAGTTGCTGAGTCGCGTTCTGAATGCGGTCCTTTTGTACGACTGAAACGGACCTGGCGACATCTCGCACCGAAGACTCCATGCGCGTCGCCGTCACGACGATCTCGTCCAGTAATTCCGCCTGGCGTTCCTGTGCCGAGCCCGGAGCAGCCAGGCAGAAAAGTGCGAAAATTTGTAGCGGCCGTATAGGCACAGCCTTCACTTGCTGTTTCATGAGCTAGAGAACTGCTTTTGCCTGGTATCCAGAGCGATTGCCGGTGACCGCTTACGATAGAAAAAACTGCGTCGGAATGCCAGACGAGCCCGGGTAATCAGTCTCTCATGCCGTAACTCATGCGGCGATGGATCCGCTAGCCTGATAGTACTCATCACTTATAATGCGCCGTTTCCAAATGACAACCAAGAGCTGCTGGTGAGTCCAATTACAAAAAGATCGTTTCTGGCCTGCGTTTGCACCTGTCTCTCGGTAATGCTTTCCGGCGCGTGCACGCGACAATCCGAAACAGTCGAGCGAAGCCCCGAACCCGACCTGATCGTCGTGAATGCCGATGTGCGTACTGTCGATTCGACGACGCCGAATGCCCAGGCATTCGCCGTAGCCGGAGGAAAATTCATCGCGGTGGGTTCGTCTGAGGAGATTCGCGAACTGGCAGTAGAAAATACTGAGATTCTCGATGCGGCCGGTGTTACCGTCATTCCCGGGTTGATAGACGGGCACACTCACCTCGTCAGCGGATCCGGCCTCGCGGTCGGTGTCGACCTGACCGAGATCGAAGACAAAGACGAATGGCTGCGGATCATTCGGGACAAGGCGCAATCCCTCTCGGACGGCACATGGATACTGGGCGGCCGCTGGGACCACAACCTGTCCGACGGCATCCTGCCGACAAGGGAGATGCTGGATGCAGTCGCGCCAAAAAACCCTGTGCTGCTCAGCGACATAGACGGCCACACGAGCTGGGCCAACAGCCTTGCGATCGAACTCGCCGAGATCACCGCGGACACCCCCGTACCAGCGGGTGGCGAAATTCTGGTCGACCAGGCATCTGGCGAGCCGACCGGCATATTCAAGGAGAGCGCGGCTGCACTCTTCCGCGACGCCCCGGGACTGGCCGAAGCGACCGATGTAGTAGCCGGCATCAAGGCCGCCGTCGAACTCGCTAACAGGTACGGCATAACCGCCGTGCACGACATGAGTGAAAACTTTGACCAGTTCCTCTCGGTCCTGGATGACGGTGAGCTCACCCTGCGGGTATGGCAAGGAGCGCGTCCCGCAAGAGGCGGCAACGCCGAACCGGGTGAAATTTTTGCTGACATGGCGCGGCAGCGGGATCGCGTGCGGCAACACGTCGCTGCGCATGAACAGACGGCATCAATGGGCGTGTTGTTCGATATCGGCTATGCCAAATTGATCATTGACGGCGTCTTGTCGACACATACGGCCTTGATGAAAGCACCCTATTCGGATGACCCCGACGCCGAGCCGGAGCCGTTCTTCACCAGGGATCGGCTGCATGCGCTGATCGCCGCAGCGCATGAACACGATTTCCCGGTCGCCGTACATGCGATCGGTGATGAGGGCGTCTCCTGGGTGCTGGATGGGTTTGCGGAGTCCCGGCTGCGACCAAATGGTATTGCAAACCGCATTGAGCACATCGAAGTCGTGACGCCGGACGATGTCGAGAGATTCGAGTCGCTGGGAATTACCGCATCGATGCAACCGCATCACGCGACCTGTTGTGTCGGAAATTACGTGATCGATCGCATCGGGCGGGAGCGTTTGCCGAACGCTTACGTGTGGCGACAGATGCTGGACGGCGGCGTCGACCTGGTGCTCGGATCGGACTGGCCCACCTCGCCATTCAATCCGTTGATTCAGATGGCCGACACGATCCACCGTGAAACGACAATCGACGGTGTTACCAGGCCATGGGACGATGGCAATTCGTTGACTTTCGAAGAAGCGCTTTACGGTTACACACAGGCCGGCGCCAACATGACGTCATGGGCGGACGATATTGGCAGTATCACAGTTGGTAAATGGGCGGATTTCGTCGTCCTGGATCAGCGGCTGCCTGCTGACATAGGCCGCGCGCTGGAGGAGCGCCAGGTGACAGCCACCTATCTCGCAGGACGGCGCGTCTATCCACGCGATTGAGCATATCTTGACAGTGCGATATCGAATGCTGGCGCGGACGAAAAGACGGAAATTTTCTGTAAGATAGTGCGTCAAAAGAATTATGGCTGAATTTCTGACCGCACATCACGCCCTCATCAACTGGGCTCAAAAGAAACCTGACCGGGTATTTCTCAATCAACCGGTCGACGGCATCGTTCGCACTTACACCTGGGGCGAATCCGAAGATGCCGCGCGAAGAATCGCCAGTGCCTTGCTGAGCCTCGGCCTGAAGCCGGGGGACAAAGTCGCGATCCTGGCGAAAAACAGCGCTGAATGGTTTCTCGCCGACATAGCGATCGCCATGGCCGGATTGATATCCGTGCCGATATATCCAACGGCGGGCCCGGAGACCATCGCTCACGTCATGGAGCATAGTGAGGCCAAAGCGGTATTTGTCGGCAAGCTGGACGATGCCGATTCGGCTGCCACGGCGATCGCGGCAGATATCCCGAAGATCGCGTTCCCGTACCCAACCATGGATTGCCAGCATCACTGGCAGGACTTGCTGGTCAGGCACCAGCCGCTGCAGAACCTGCATGATCCCCTGAAAGACGAGGTCATGACCATTCTTTATACCTCCGGCAGCACCGGTCAGCCCAAGGGCGTGGTTATCAGCTATGGCGCTTATGCGTACGCGAGCGAAGCTGCCCGGGCGTCGATCGACGGGGGGGCCGACGATCGCCTGTTTTCCTATTTGCCGCTGGCGCATATTACAGAGCGGGCGTGCACCGCCGGGCCGGCAATTTACGGCGGCTGTGAGTGTTCTTTCGTGGAATCGCTGGAAACCTTCCAGCGCGACCTGAAACGTGCCAGGCCGACGGTATTCATTTCGGTGCCGCGCCTCTGGGTCAGGTTCCAGTCCGGCGTGCACGCCAAAATTTCGCCGCTCAAACTGAAGATCCTGCTGTCACTTCCGATTATCGGCAAAGCGGTCGCCAAAAAGATCCGCAGCGAACTCGGTTTCAATGATTGTCGTCATTATGGATCCGGCTCTGCGCCGATCTCGCCACTCACGCTGCAATGGTACGAGCGGCTTGGCGTAAACATCGGCGAGGGCTGGGGTATGAGCGAGACCAGCGGCCTCTCCTGCGGCAATATTCCGTTTACCTCAGCGAGGCTCGGAACCATCGGCGTGCCGGTTGATGGTACGGAGATGAAGTTATCAGAAGAAGGCGAAATACTGCTGCGCAGTCCCGGTTTGTTCACCGAGTATTACAAGCAGCCCGAATTGACGCGCGAGGTCATGACGGAAGACGGCTTCTTCCATACGGGCGACCGTGCCGAATGGGACGAATC
>JBFFKF010000007.1:0-46816 GCA_041555515.1 Woeseiaceae bacterium | reverse complement strand
TGCGGAAATTGAGCTACCGGGATTTCCTCAAGGACTATGTCAAGGTCGACGAGCAGGTGCTCGAGATGTACCAGCGCTGGGGCATGAGCTACTGGTGCGTCGGCATGGACGAGGTGCCGGCGATTTCGATCCAGGGTTACACCGATGGCGGCGGCCTGCCTGGTCTTACGCACACGGTACCCCGGGTCGGTTCGCGGGGTGATGAGCCATATATATTTCATTTTCCGGACGGCAACGCATCGGTCGCCAGGCTGCTCGTGCGCAAACTGATCCCGGAGGCGGTCCCGGGTAAATCGATGGAAGACAGCGTTACCGCACGAATCGATTACACGAAGCTCGATCGGGAGGGCGCACCGTTAAAGATTCGGCTCAACAGCACCGTCGTCGACGTAGCGCATACGGCAATGTCAGATGCGGTCGACATAACTTACGTACACAAAAACGACGCGCACACGATTCGTGCGGCGAAAACCATTCTCGCCTGCTACAACAGCGCGATTCCTTATATATGTACCGAATTGCCCGAAGAACAGAAACAGGGCCTTGCCTATAACATCAAGGTGCCGCTCGTCTACACCAAGGTCATGGTTGATAACTGGCAGGCATTCGCCGACCTCGGAATCAGGTACGTCTTCTACACCAACGACTTCTACAAGCAGGTCGAGCTCGATTACCCGGTTTCGATCGGCGATTACAGCTTCAGCACCTCTCCGGACGGCCCGATGGTACTGCACATGTGTCACGTGCCCTATTTCGAAGATATCCAGGGGCCGGAACAGTGGCGGGCCGGCCGGCGGCAGATGCTGACGACGCCGTTTTCGGTGTATGAACATCACGTGCGTGACCAGCTGGACCAGGCGCTGTCAAAAACCGGCTTCGACGGCGAACGAGACATCGTGGCGATTACCGTCAATCGCTGGGCGCACGGCTATTCCTACGGGCCGAACCGGACCTGGGAGCCGGACTACGCGTCAGAGGAGGACAAGCCCTGGGTCAAGGGGCGCAAGCCGTTCGGCCGCATAACGATCGCGAATTCGGATGCAGGCGCCGCGTCGAATACGAATTCCGCGATCATACATGCGCATCGCGCGGTGCAGGAGGCGCTGTCCGCCTGAACGGCGAAGTCACATAGTCGTTAACGCCCGATACAGTTGCTGCGTCATGCGTTCGGTGGTGATGAAACCCCAACTCCAGGTTTCGCCGTAATCCGCGAGCGGATTTTCGGCAACCACCTCGTCCAGCGACTTGCCGGCGTCAACCAGTGCCCAGACACGGTCTCGTGCATCTTCGAGCATGTCGACGGCTGCCTGTAAATCGGCCTTGCCCGCCAGCCCGCCGTGACCGGGAATTATTTTTGTCTCGTCATCCGCCAGCGCCAGGATTTTCTTTTGCCCCGCGATGAAACCTTCCAGACTGCCACCGGAGTCCATATCGATGAACGGAAACAGCTTGTTGAACAAGACGTCGCCCGCATGGATGACGTTGACTTCGGGGAAGTGAATGACGGAATCACCGTCCGTATGCGCCCGCGGCGTGTGAAACACCTTCGCGGTGTGCCCGTTCAGATGAAAAGTCACTGATTCGGCAAACGTCAACTCCGGTAGTGCGTCCCTTGCTTTATCCTCACGCACCATCTGACTGCGGAGATTCTCGTGCGCGACGACGGTGGCGCCCTTATTATGTAATGTCGCGTTCGCGCCGATGTGATCACCGTGCACGTGCGTGTTGATCACGAAATTGACCGGGTCCCCGGTCAGGGCCTCGATGGCAGCAATCGTCACCGGGACCAGCGGTTCGACGCCGTCATCGATCAGGACCACACCGTCATCGCCGGTGATCAGGCTCAGATTACCGCCGGCAAAGCCACCCTGGCCCTCGAGCATATAAAGACCCGGCGCGACCTCGGTCGATTTCCAGGAAATCTCGCCTTCCTGGGCGCTTGCGGCAGCAACAATGAACAGTGCGCTCAGCGCCAGCACGATTCTGGTTTGCATATTGTGATTCCCCCGGACAGCTTTTGCAGCGACGATACAACAGATCCGCAGTGACGTCACCAGCTCGCCGGTACCTGTCTCAATTCACCGACATTTCCATGTTAATCAGCTAGTTGAGAATCCGATCACAGTCAGATCCCGGCTATTCGATTACTTTGTCGAGACCATGCAGGCGAAAACGGACAACGTTATCGAATTTCCCATCCAGCGGCGGCGCGAGATCTCCGGCTGTCCGCATTGCGGCGCCAGCAACGCATTCTGGCAAATCGGTCGTCTGCTGTGGGGCTACTGCGAACAGCACGAGCTCCGCTGGGTCGTCGCCAACCATTCAGGCATTACACGGGCGACGATCAACCGGCGCGAACTGCGCAGGGGGCTCGAGTTTCTTTCTTCTTTCGTCGAAGTAACTCACTGACGCTTCAGAGCCGCTTCGGCGGCATTTTCTTTCCGCTGAGATTTGAGCTTATGATTGGCTAAGCTGAATCGTCTCGTGCGGAAAAAATATGTCACTCGATAATTTGCAGTCCATCAACTGGAATTCCATCGAACTCGAAACCGTCAACCCGTATATGCAGCGTCGTATCGTGACCGGCGAACGCATGACGGTTGCGCGCATCTATCTCAAGGACGGTTTCCTCGTGCCGATGCACAGCCACGTGCATGAACAGATCACCCAGGTGATTTCCGGGAGAATGCGCTTTACATTCGGCGAGGACCGCTCCGAGGTAGCCGAGTATGGTCCCGGCGATGTCGTTGTCATTCCGTCAAATTTGCCGCATGAAGCGCTGAGCATCGGCGATGTCGAGGAAATGGACATGTGGTCACCGCGGCGCGACGACTGGCTCGACGGCACGGATGATTACCTGCGGCGGTAAACTCGGCGAGGCCAGAGGTCTTCAGCTGCCATTCATTTATATTTCAGGTCCCGTTAAGCGTCTGCTTCCTATGCTACAGGCGAGCAAATGGGAATGCCTGGTTATTTCGACAGGGACAACCGGGTAGCACAGGAGGTCGCCATGGACATCGTATATGCGGCGGAAAAACCGAGTATTGCCAAGGTACTGAGTGAACATGTCAAGCGGGACGTTCGGCCTGGAGATATCCAGGTAGAGGCCAATCCGGATGAAACCGGCAGCTTCTTCATCCGCTGGCGCTGCAGCCGTTACCTCATGTCGCCGAATGGTGCGGTCGAGCCGAAATCGTTCCAAGCCGTCGATTAGGAAAGCGTCCTCTCGTTAACCGGGTGCCGTGGCCCGCGGCGCAGATCCGCGAATCCTCTTCGCACGGCGTATCGGTATCCGGTTATCATCGGCCTCGGTTCATAACTACGGCGAGGCCAGATGCAAACCGGCAGTATGGCGGATCTCGATCGATGCCCGGTTGCCGATTCACGCGAATTCGGTGAATCGGTGCCGGTCATCGATATTGCGGCTATCACGAAGGACGCGTCCGGCGAAGAGGCGCAGCGAGCCGTGCAACAGATTGCGAAGGCCTGCCGCGAGTGGGGATTCTTCCAGGTCGTCAATCACGGTGTGTCAGATGCACTGATCGAAAAGGTGTGGCAGCAGGCACGGGCATTTTTCGAGCGACCACCATCGGTAAAAACCGCGATTCTCAGGACCAGGGAGAACCCGTGGGGTTACTACAACAACGAACTGACGAAAAACCAGCGAGACAAGAAAGAGGTATTCGACTTCACGACCGACGGTACGGATCCGATTTACAACGCGGAAAACCGCTGGCCGGATGCAAACGGTGAATTCCGCGATACGATGCGCGCCTATCGCGATGCCTGTACGCGTCTATCACTTAAGCTGCTGGAAGCATTTTGCGTGGGTCTCGATTTGCCGGCCGATTACATGCGACGAGACTTTGCCGAAAACCATACCGGGTTCGCTCGCCTCAACTACTACCCGGTGGCGGATCCGTTGCAGGGTGGCGACGGCGACAACTTGCCGGCCGCGGACATGGGCGTGCATCACCATTCCGACGCAGGTGCGCTGACCGTGCTGTTGCAGGACGACATTGGTGGCTTGCAGGTTTACCGTGACGGCTACTGGCACGACATCCCATCGGTGCCCGGTGCATTCGTCATTAACACCGGGGACATGATGCAGGTCTGGTCGAATGATATTTACCATGCGGCAATTCACCGCGTGCTTGCAATGGTCGATCGCGACCGATACAGCATCCCGTTCTTTTTTAATCCGGCGCCGGGAACAGAGGTCAGTCCGTTGCCGAGTGTCGTGAGCGAGGAACGGCCGGCCAGGTACCGTACGGTCAACTGGTCGGAATTTCGTGCCCGGCGCACGGACGGCGACTACGCCGACTACGGCCCGGAAGTACAGATCGCGCAATACAGAATCGAAAAATAAAGCCGCGAGTGCGGCAAACAGACAAAGGCAAAATCATGAGCGAGAAAACCCTGTTTTTGAGCGCAGTACTCGGCTCTTTGCTTTGCGCAAATTTACATGCCGAAGCGCGACCATTTTCGGCCGAAGATGTATTCGACCTTGAATACGCAAGCGACCCGAGGATTTCACCGGACGGCGGGACAATCGTCTACGTGAGACAAACAAACGACGTCATGACGGACAGCACGGTGTCCAATCTCTGGGTCGTCAACGTTGACGGCACCGCGCATCGCCCGCTGGTATCCGGAACTTCCAGCGCGACATCTCCGCGCTGGTCAGACGATGGTGAACGCATTGCCTACATCCAGCCGACGGCGACTGGCACAGGGATTTATGTACGCTGGATGGATACCGGGCAAACGGCACTTATAACGAACCTGCTCAAGGAGCCGGCTGATCTGACGTGGTCGCCCGACGGACGATGGCTCGCTTTCGTCATGTCCGTTGCCGCAAAGGCCGAACCCATCGCGAAACCACGCGAGAAGCCGGAAGGCGCCGAGTGGTCCGAACCCGTGAAAGTCATCGATACGGCGCAATACCGATGGGACGGCCGCGGCTTCCTCGAGACGGCATATGAACACATTTTCGTCGTGCCCGCGGACGGTGGAACGCCGCGCCAGGTAACGAGCGGCGATTTCAACCATGCCGGACCGCTGTCCTGGACGCCCGACGGCTCGAGCATACTGTTCGCAGCAAATCGAGACGAGGGATGGGAGCTCGTTTACGGGGAAAGCGATATCTACCGCGTTGCCGTCGGCGACGGAACGCTGACGCAGCTGACCGACAGAAACGGCGGAGAAAATTCGCCGATGATGTCACCGGACGGTCGCCGCATCGCCTACATCTTTGACGACAATCGCAGGATCCCCTATCGCAATAACGTGCTTCACGTCATGGCAGCGGACGGTTCGGATGACAGGGTGCTCACTGCCGATCTCGACAGTTCGGTGCGCGATATCCAGTGGGCCGGTAACCGCCAGGTCTTTTTTCATTACGATCAGCGCGCCGTGAGGCGTATCGCGCGAGTATCCGTGTCGGGTGATTTTACCGATGTCGCGGAAGGCCTCGGCAGCACTTCGCTCGGCCGTCCCTACCTGAGTGGCAGTTTCACCGTGTCGCAGAACGGCACAGTCGCCTATTCAAGAGGTACGTCCCAGAGACCCGCCGAAATTGCCGTCGTCGGCCGTCGCGGTGAACGCGTCCTGACCGCGCTGAACGACGACTTACTCGACGATCGCACTCTCGGTGCCGTCAACGAAATCACCTACGAATCATCGTTCGACGGCCAAGAGATTCAGGGCTGGTACATAACGCCGCCCGATTACGATCCGCAAAAGAAATACCCTCTGATCCTCGAGATTCACGGCGGCCCGCATCTCGCATATGGTCCTTATTTTTCGGCCGAGATGCAGTTAATGGCCGCGGCAGGGTATGTCGTGTTTTACGACAATTATCGCGGCAGCACGTCTTACGGCGAGGACTTTGCGCTGCTGTTGCGTTACAAGTATTCGAGTACGGAAGATTTTGCCGATCATATGTCCGGTGTGGAAACGCTGATTGGCAAGAACATCGCCGATCCTGACGCTTTGTTTATTACCGGTGGATCTGCGGGCGGCATTGCAAGTGCCTATGCGATCGGACTGACCGATCGATTTCGCGCAGCGGTCGTTGCGAAACCGGTCATCAACTGGATTAGCAAGACGCTCACCGCAGACTCCTACATCGGGCAGATTTCGCACCAGTTTCCGGGCATGCCGTGGGAAGAGTTCGAGCACTACTGGCAACGCTCTCCCTTGTCGCTGGTCGGAAATATGACGACACCGACACTGCTCATAACGGGTGAGGAAGATTACCGAACACCGATTTCCGAAACCGAGCAGCTTTACCAGGCGTTGAAGCTTAAAGGCGTCGACGTCGTCATGGTCCGCGTGCCCGGTTCGTCGCACGGTATCGCGGGCCGTCCATCACGCCTCATTGCCAAAGTGGACAACATCCTCGCCTGGTTCGCGCGGTACAGAAACGACACCGAAGAATCCGCGAGCGATTGACGCAATGACAACACGCGCCCATATGTTGCGGCTACGATCACATGCAAATCACTAACACGGCCTCAGTCATCGCCACGGACGGAAAAGCAATCGTGCTCGACCTGAGCACCGGCAGCCGGCTGGGCGGTGAGCCGGTCGCGGACCTCGACGTCCACCGGCTCGGTCAACTGATCGATGAAGCCATGGCCGAGGCGGGAACCGGTTTTGCCTTCGGGCGTTACGCGGAACCAAGAGAGCTTTACAAGAGCGAGCATTTCACCGCTGGTGCCGAAGACCGCAGCATTCATCTGGGCCTGGACCTGTTTTGTGCTGCCGGATCACCGGTGTTCGCGCCGCTGGATGGCCGGATCGAACTGCTCGCAAACAATGCCCGGGAGCTGGATTACGGGCCGATGCTGGTAATGCGGCACGAAGTTCCGGATCAGGACGCGTTTTTCACGCTATACGGCCATCTCGGCCGCGAGGCGCTCGATGAGCTGCGATGCGGGCAGGCGATAAATGCTGGAGACCAGATTGCGACGGTCGGCTCGCCACCCGGCAACGGCAACTGGCCGCCGCACCTGCATTTTCAGCTCATCCTGGACCTCATGGGCCTGGGTGCCGAGTTTCCAGGGGTGGCCAGCCCGAGCGAGCAGGAGTACTGGTTCGGGCTGTCCCCGAGCCCTGCGGCGTTTTTTCCCGGGTATGAGGCACGAGAGCTGGAGTACTCATGATAGAACTGATCGGTATGCTGGATTCGCCTTTTGTCAGGCGCGTTGCCGTAACGGCCCGGTTCCTGGGCATTCCGTACAAACACAACCCGTTGTCGATCTTCAAGGGCTACGAGGAATTCCGCGACGTCAATCCGCTGGTCAAGGTACCCACACTCGTCTGCGACGATGGCACGATGCTCGTCGACTCGACGCTGATCATCGATTACCTCGAATCGGTATGTGCGAATGGTCGCAGCCTCATGCCCAGCGATGCTGCCGGCAGGACTCGAGCACTACGGGTCACCGGAGTCGCATTGATCGCGATGGAAAAGGTGGCGCAGCTGATCTATGAAAGATCGCAACGTCCGAAAGAGGTCCAGCACCAACCATGGATCAAGCGCCTGACGGACCAATTGCACGCCGCGGTCGCGCAAATGGAATCATTCGTGGGCGATGGAACCGGGTGGTTGTTCGGCGAAGACATTACGCAGGCAGATATCTCGGTGGCAATTGCCTGGCGCTTTTCGCAACATGCAGTCCCGAAGCGTGTTGCCGCCGATGCGTTTCCGGGGCTCATGGCATTTTCGGCGCGTGCCGAGGCATTGCCCGAATTCATCGCGTGCCCGCTAGACTAGCAGCACAGGACTCTCGGGAAATGGGGAATGCAGGCTGTGAGACGAATCGCCCATAGCGCTTTTTACGGCATGCTGATGATTGCGGCGGCGTGCACCGGCGACAAACCTGCATCGGACGATGAGGTCGCAACAATGCCGGTCGGCATGCGGCCGGACATCGTTGCAACGAATGCGTTTTACTATTACGACGATGTCGAGTCCGCCTGGGCTTTTTATCGCGACATGCTCGGTCTCGAGACGGTCATCGATTACGGCTTTGCCAGGATCCTGCGGCTGGCCGACGCTTCTTACCTGACCCTGGTCGACGCGGCCGAAGGCATGCACTCGGCCGACGAGCCGAAGATCGTCACGCTGCACCTGGTTACGGATCGGCTGGATCGCTGGCACACCCATTTCCTGCGGCTCGGCAGGATGCTCGAATACCAGGGCGCCAGCGTACAGGACGGGATGCCGGACAGCTTTGTCGTCCGTGATACCGGCGGATATGCCCTCAGGTTTGTTCGCTATAACGCGCGTCCCGGGCAAGGCTCGTATGTCGATGCCTTTGCCTATGCACCACCGGTGACGAGCGCGGCAGGTGACGCAGGAGAACTGTCCATTCGGGCTACGGCCTTTTCCGTTTATTACAACGACGCGGAAGAGGTGCGGCCGTTTTTTGAGGCATTGTTCGACGTCGAACCGATCGGCGTGCTGGATGGATCGCCGTTGTATCAATTGGCCGGCAGCGGCTTTGTCTCGCTCGAGGACTACACCGGACCGAGCTTGTCATCGCAAGGCGAAAACGGCATGACGCTGTCGATATTCACCAGCGACGTCGACGCCTGGTTCGCCCGGGCCTCGACATTGCCGGGCTTTGAACTGCGTACGCCCGGCGTGATCGATGAAAGCGGGCTGGTCAGGGTTTTCGTCGGCTATGATCCGGCGGGGATATTTCTCGAGTGGGATACCTTCCTCGACCTGCCGGAAAACCGCGCGCTGCTCGACTATCTCGATCAGTCAGACGTTTTCTGACATTCCGCCCTTGAAGCATCGAGCCCCTCTGACCGCGTTGATCCTGCACAGGCGATGCCTGCCCGGCGCGAAAGGAATGACGCAAGCACGCTGTCGCAATCACAAACTGTGAAGCTCTAGCGCGACTGTGCGCCCTTGATTGCGCCTTCGATCAGGTTCAGTGCCGCCTGGCGGCTGACGCCATGTGGATCCGCGTTGAAAGAGGGCGTAGAGGCGATTCCCAGGGCGACGCTCTTGGGGTTTTCGAACATCACGCCGATCGCCCGGGCAAGCGCCTGGCTGCTCGGGCCGTCGGGAACATTCAGATTGTGTCCCGGCACCTCGTCGGGTTCGAGCACGTCCATGTCGACGTGCACGTAGACGACGTCGACCGCGTCCGCGAGCGCCTTGAATTGCTTGCGGAAGTTATCGGAAATATCGCGAATGTCCTGTACCGACACCTGGCGCACTTCGTATTCGCGAAAGCGATCGGCTTCGAGCGGGTCCAGGTCGCGTACGCCGCCCCACATGATATGACGCATCGGCAATGGCTCTTCGAGGCCCGTCGTGTTGCGCAGATTATGCAGGGCATGACCGGCTGCTACGGCAACGGGCATGCCGCCGAGCATCCCCGACAGGGTTGTCTCCGGAATATTGAAGTCGCCGTGGGAATCGTAGAAGACCAGGCCGACGCGACGGGCATTGCCGTCGGCGTCGTACTTGAGGCCCGAAAGCATTCCCAGGAGGTCATTGCAATTAGCTTCGAGTCCGACCGTGATCAGGTTGTCCTGCAAACCCTCGCGAACGACCTCGGCAAAATTGGCATTGGCCATGGCCATGCGATTCCACGAGCCGTAGGCTTTTTCCTGCTCGGCGTTCAGGCGGATGTCCTGCACAGGCCGGATCAGCTCGCCACCCCATTCCGCGATCAGGCGCTCCAGGCCGGCGGCGTGGATATAGTCTGGATTAGTCGACAGCTCGGGGACGTTACGTGAACCACCATAAGGATTCTTGATCACGTCTACCTTGACCTGGCCGGCCGCCTGAGACGACAGGAACAGTGTTACCGCGACGAATACAAACGAAAAACGATTCATCTGATGCACTTGTGATTCCTCTTTCATGTCATTCAGCGTCTGGATCCGTCATTTGTGGATAATCGATACCGAGCTGTTCCAGGTAGGTGTTATATTTCTTTGGGTCGTAGTAAAACTTTTCGAGCTGTGGCTTGAACTGCGACATGATTGCGATGTTCTTTTCGATCGCGGGATCGTCGTCGTCACTTATGAACGGCGTATAGGTTTCGTTGGCGGTTTGTTCCTCGCGGAAATATTTCCACGCGTCATCGACCAGTGTTTCCTCCTGAATGAGGTCGAGCATCGTGGCCGCAAGCACTTTCGCACCGGCGGTCGCGCCTTTATGCGCAATTGGCGTCGCCATTGCCATCGCACTCGACCAGTGATGCCCGGTCCTGCCTTCGACGTTTGAGGGAAAACGCAAGGTAACAGTGGGCACGTTCCACGCCACGTCGCCGATATCGTCCGAACCGCCGGACCTGGGTTCTTCGAGCGGTTCGGCGATCGGCTCCAGTTCGCTACGCAGCCCCGTGATTTCATCCGCCTGCATGTATTCCTGGAACGCCCGGGCAAACTTCTGGTCGTCTTCCGACCACTCGGGCATACCGACGGCGCGGATGTTGTCGTACATCGCCAGCGCTATCGGCTTGTTGAAATGCCGGGGGTATGCGGCGCCGACAATGCGCCGCGATACCGTCGTGTCGGTCATCAATGCGGCGCCCTCGGCGATGCGCTGTAACTTTCCGAAGTTTTCGCGAATGCCGTCGGCCGTCATTTCGCGGATGAAATACCAGACGGTTGCCTTGGACGGGACAACGTTCGGCTGGTCCCCGCCGTCGACGATCACATAATGCGAACGTTGCAGCGGGTGCAGGTGTTCGCGGCGAAAATTCCACGCGACGTTCATCAGCTCGACTGCATCGAGCGCGCTCCTGCCTTTCCACGGGTCGCCGGCGCCATGCGCCGCGGTTCCCTCGAAGGTATATTCGACCGACACCAGGCCGGTACCGTTCGGCTGGCCGTAGCTGACGTTCAGCTCGTCGTCGACGTGGGTAAACAAAACCGCGTCGACGCCTGCATATAGCCCATCGCGTGCGAACCATGCTTTGGTCGCCAGGAGTTCCTCGGCGATACCCGGCCACAGCACGATCGTGCCTGACAGGTTCTCGCGCTCCATGATTTCCTTGACCGCCAGTGCCGCGGTCACGTTGACAGCCTGTCCCGAGTTATGACCCTCACCATGTCCCGGCGCGCCCTCGACCATCGGTTTGCGGTACACGACGCCGGGCATCTGCGATGATTTCGGGATGCCATCGACATCCGAGCCCAGCGCGATTACGGGCTTGCCGCTACCCCAGGTGGCCCACCACGAACTCGGAATGCCGGATACGCCTCGTTCCACGGTAAAGCCGTTCTTTTCCAGGATTTCTGTCAGGTAACGCTGGGTTTCGAATTCCTGGAATCCGAGTTCCGCGAACGAGAACAGGCTGTCGACGATCTCCTGCGTCAGCTTTTGCTTGTCACCGACGATTTGCGCGGCCTCTGCCTGCAGGCCGCTCAGTTGGGGCGGCGGTCCCTCGACATCGATGGATTCTTCCTGGGCAACCGCCGGCATGTTGTTGAACAGGAATACGAACGCAAGAATTGCGGTTGGACGCTGCATGTGCTCCCCCTGCTGAGAATAGCGATTCTTATTTGGCTTGCGGAATCATACCGCAGCCGGCGCGTCATGGTGCGCGCGAGGCGCCATCTGTAACGGCAGCTGAAACCTGTCCGGGCATTGCGGCCGAAAATGTAATAAGTTAACGGCAAACAAGAATAGCCGGAGCCTGGCATTGCAGCTGCGTTTTTTCCTCCTGGTCCCACTCCTTCTCTCGTCAGTGACTGCATTGGCACAGCAGACCGGCGAGCAGCTGTTCGGTGTGCATTGTGCGCTTTGTCATGCCAGGGTCGAAATTGATCGGCGCATTCGCAACGACTGGTCCGGACGCGACGCAAGCCAGTTGTTTCATCGCGTGCGGCAGACAATGCCAGCGTCGGCACCGGGATCGCTGTCTGAGTCCGACTATCTCGAAGTCTTCGCCTACATGCTCGACATTGCATATATAAATCGGCCCGCGGGTGAACTGACGATCGAGTCGCTTGGCGGGATCCTGTTGCAGGCAGGCGAGGTGCCGGAGGGTGAAGACTATCCCTGGCGAAATATTCACGGCGAACTGAACGCCAACCGCTACTCGCCGCTGGATCAGGTCAATGCGGACAATGCGCATGAACTGGAACTCGTGTGGCGGTGGAAAGCAGGTAATTTCGGCCCGACACCGGAAATTCGCAGCGTGAACATGC
The DNA here is from genome assembly GCA_041555515.1 of Woeseiaceae bacterium. Taxonomy (GTDB): domain Bacteria; phylum Pseudomonadota; class Gammaproteobacteria; order Steroidobacterales; family Woeseiaceae; genus SZUA-117. Next base: position 34,624 of record JBFFKF010000007.1, on the reverse strand, counting down.
CGATCATGCGGCACGGCCGCCTGCATCTCGGTGCCGGAACCACGCGCAACGTCGTTTCCCTGGATGCCGAGACCGGACAGACCTTGTGGATGTGGCGCCCGGACGAGGGCGAACGTTTCGCAAATGCGGCGCGCAAGAGTTCCGGCATGGGCGTTGCCTACTGGGAAGGCGCGGATGGCCGGCGGCGCATTATCACGGTAACGCCCGGCTATAACCTGGTGTCGCTGAATGCCGAGACCGGTCTGCCCGATCCGCAATTCGGTGCCGGCGGATGGGTCGACCTGACCGAGGGATTGCGGCTCGCCGAGCACCGCGATCTCGACATCGGCCTGAATGCACCGCCGCTGGTCGTCGGCGACGTCATTGTCGTTGGCGCCGCGCATGCGATTGGCGCCATCCCCCCGCTAAAACGTAACGTCAAGGGAGACGTGCGGGGATTCGACGCCAGGAGCGGCAAATTGCTGTGGACTTTCCACACCATTCCCGAAGCCGACGAGCCCGGTTACGAGACCTGGTACGAGGGATCCACAGACTACACCGGCAATGCCGGCGTCTGGGCGCCGATGTCGGCCGATCCGCAACTCGGCCTCGTCTATCTGCCCGTCGAAGCGCCTACCGGGGATTATTACGGTGGAGACCGGCACGGCGCGAACCTGTATGCGAACAGCCTGGTCGCGCTCGATGTCATTAGCGGAGAGATGCGCTGGTATTACCAGCTCGTGCATCACGATATCTGGGACCTCGATAATCCGACGGCACCGATACTCGCGGACCTGCCGAACGGCAGGAAGCTGGTGGTACAGGTTACGAAACAGAATTTTGCTTACGTATTCGATCGCGAGACCGGCGAGCCGGTGTGGCCGATCGAGGAACGGCCGGTGCCACAGACCGACGTTCCCGGCGAGTGGACCTCGCCGACACAGCCATTCCCGACCAAACCGGCACCATATGACCGGCAGAGCCTGAGCCGGGACGACCTGATTGCATATACGCCGGAAATCCGCGCCGCCGTCGATGAGGCGCTCACCGGCTATCGCCTGGGTTCAACCCTGTACACGCCGCCATCGCTGGCCAACGCACCGGACGGCACCAGAGGCACCTTAAGCCTGCCGTTCGCCACGGGCGGTGCGAACTTCGAGGGCAGCGCGTACGATCCGGAAACCGGGCTGCTGTATGTGCCATCCGCAACTTTTTTGATGCTGCAAGCGTTGGAGAACGACCCGGAGCGATCGGAGGTCGACTTTATCCTCCCTCGCGAATTGGCTCCGACCGTGTTTGGCCTTTACCTCGTCAAACCGCCGTTCGGCCGTATTACCGCGATCGACCTGACGAGCGGCGAGCACGTATGGATGATCGCCAATGGCGATACGCCAAAAGCGTACGCTGAAAATCCTGCGCTCGAAGGTGTCGAACTGCCGCGCACCGGCAAGCCGACACGGGCAGGAATCGTCGTTACAAAAACATTACTGCTTGCCGGGGAGGGTTGGGGTTCTGCCGGTAATATGATCCGGGGCGATCCCGTCTTTCGCGCGCACGACAAATTGACCGGCGAGATAATCGCCGAAATCGACATACCGGCGACACAGTCCGGCCCGCCGAGCACCTACATGGTCAACGGCCGGCAGTACATCGTGATGATGGTCACGGACGGTGAGTCGCCGGCAGAACTGATTGCGCTCGCACTACCGAGGTCGGGCACGAAAGAATCGACGAGGGAGTAACCATGACAAAAAGAATTTGCATAACAGCTTTAGTCAATTTGATGCTGATGACGGTTGCACACACTGCTGTCGCACAGGACGAGTGGGAGACGGTCGAGATGGTCGTGCATCCGGTTGCCGGCAACGTGAGTTACATCGAAGGCAGGGGCGGCAACATCGGTCTGTTTCATGGTGAAGACGGCGTGTTCCTGATCGATGATCAATTCGCGCCGCTGACCGAGAAAATCGTTGCAGCAGTGCGAACGGTATCGCAGCAACCAATACGCTTTCTCGTCAACACGCACCTGCACCCGGATCATACGGGCGGCAATGAGAACTTTGGCAAGATGGGCACGGCGATTTTTGGCCACGACAACACGCGCAAGCAGATGTTCCTGTCCGATTACGATGAAGAACCACCACTGATTACCTTCAGCAAGGACATGTCGTTCCACATCAACGGCGAGACCGTGCACGTCTTTAAAACGCCGGATGCGCACACCAATGGCGATGTCTACATCAGGTTCGAGACAGCGAACGTGATTCATACCGGCGACGTCTATCGGACGACATCGTATCCGTACATCGATACCAGCAACGGCGGCAGTTTCCTGGGAACAATCAAGGCTTATGACCTGCTTATCGAGGCATCGGATGCCGAAACGAAGATCATTCCGGGGCATGGCGTGATTTCCAACGTTGAAGAGGTCAGGGCGTTTCGCGACATGATGCTGGTCATCCGCGACCGGGTTGCCAGCGCGATCAGGGAAGGCAAGTCGCTCGAGGACGCCCAGGCGGCCGGACTTACCGAAGAATATGACGAGCGCTGGTCGAGCGGGCGACGTATTGGCGGTGCGGCGACGCTGATCGAAGCCGCCTATGCCGACATGGCTAATTGACGGACGACGGACTTATGAAAATGAGATTTGCTGTTTCCCTGCTGCTGCTGATACTTGCCGGTGCCGGATTCGCTGATTCACGCATACTGCCCATGCGGGAGCGCGCCGTGGTGATCGACCGCTGGCTAAAGACACGTGTGCAAACGGTGCTGCCGGCGATCATGCGACGCACCGGTATCGACATGTGGGTCATCATCTCGCGCGAATACAACGAAGACCCGGTGATCCGAACATTCCTGCCGGCCGAATGGCAGTCAGCGCGCCGCCGCACGATTTTGCTCATCTATGACGCTGGCGATGACCAGCCGCTGGAAACACTCGCGGTAGCGCGCTACGCGGTCGGCGAGACGTTCGAGCAGGCATGGGACAAGGAACGTGATGGCGACCAGTGGCTGCGGCTCGCACAATTGATCGATGAACGCGATCCGCAGCGCATCGGGCTGAATTTCTCGGACAGCTTTGCGCTTGCCGACGGCATCACGCGAACCGAGTACGAACTGCTTCACAAGGTGCTACCGGAGCATTTACACGATCGAGTCGTCTCCGCGGAAAACCTGGCGATTGGCTGGCTCGAAACGCGCACGGCCGACGAGATGGCCGTTTATCAGCAAATCGTTCGCATCGCACATGAAATCCTGGCCGAGGGCCTGTCGGAAGACGCTATTCAGCCCGGCATAACGACAACCAATGACCTTGCCTGGTGGTACCGCGATCGAATCAGGGAATTGAAGCTGACGACCTGGTTTCATCCATCGGTATCGGTGCAACGCGCAGAGCAGCCGATGGTAGATGTGAAAGCAGAGATTGCGGCGCGGCACGATGACGAGGTCATCATGCCGGGCGACCTGGTGCACGTCGATTTCGGCATTACTTATCTCAGGCTGAACACGGATACTCAGCAACACGCATATGTTCTGCGACCTGGGGAGTCGGCAGCACCCGAAGAATTGCGCAATGCGTTCAAACGGGGCAACAGGCTGCAAGACATTCTCACTGATCAGTTCATCACGGGGCGCACCGGCAATGAAATACTCGCGAGCGCGCTCGCGATTGCAGAAGACGAAGGCATCACTGCATCGATTTACACGCATCCAATCGGCTTTCACGGGCATGCTGCCGGTCCGACGATCGGCCTGTGGGATCAACAGGAAGGCGTGCCGGGTAAGGGCGATTACCCCTTGTACCCGAACACTGCACATTCAATCGAGCTGTATGCCGAGACCGAGATCGAAAGCTGGGGCAAGCCGGTGCGCATCAAGCTCGAGGAAGACGCATTCTTCGACGGCGAAAGTACTTACTATATTGACGGGCGACAGAAGGAATTGATGCTGATTCCCCGCATGGCTCCCGTGCAATAGCAGGCAGACAAAATGAACAAGCAGATTTTGATGCTGGCATTGTCTGTATTCACACTGAGCGCGCACGCAGATATTCGCGAACTGCTGGACGAAGCGGTGTTGAAGCAGATTGCGGCGGAGACGTCGGGCGAGGCTGCCAAGAGAAACCTCGATACGATTACCCTGCAACATCGCATGCGCGCCAGTGCGCAATTCGACAATGCCACGCAGCACATTTTGCTTGAGCTCAGAAAATACGGGCTCGACGACGTCGAACTCCTCGAGTACCCGGCGGATGGCAAAACCATGTTCGGCACGCAGAAGTCGCGCCCGGTATGGGACGTTCGCTCCGCGGAGTTGTGGGAACTCGCCGACGGAAAACGCACGCGCAGGCTGGGTGACTGGGATGCAGTGCCGCTGACACTGGCGCAGGACAGCTTGTCAGGCGAAGTAACGACGACACTCGTGGACATCGGCGCCGGCACATCGGGTGCCGATTACGCAGGCAAGGATGTCAGCGGCAAGCTGGTGCTTACGTCCAGCCAGCCCGAAAGCGTTGTCGAGCGCGCAGTCGGGGAACTCGGCGCCGCCGGAATCATTTCCTACGCGCCCAATCAGCGTTCGGCGTGGTGGAAGGAGGACGACCGGCTCGTGCGCTGGGGACACCTCGACAGTTTCCCCGAGACCGAATCATTCGGCTTCATGGTCTCCTTGGGCGAGGCGAGGAAACTGCGGCAGCGCATGGCGAACGGCGAAGAGATTCACTTGTATGCAAGAGTCGACGCCAGCCACCGGAGCGGTATGTATTTATTTGCCACCGCCGCGATACGAGGCGAGGGCAGGGCAGATGCGGAAATTCATTTCACCTGTCACCTCGATCACCCGCGTCCGGGCGCCAACGACAATGCCTCAGGGTGTGTCAGCATCCTCGAGACGGCACGTACGCTCGGCGCACTGGTGAAAGAAGGTATCCTGCCGCGACCGTCACGCAGCATTCGTTTCCTGTGGCCGGCGGAAATCGAAGGCAGCATCATGTACCTGGTGCGGCATCCGGATGTCGCGCGCATCAAGGCCAATATTCACATGGACATGGTTGGCGGCGGGCCGGTCACCAAATCCGTATTCAGGATTTCCGGTGGGCCGATCAGCGTGCCGTCATTCATCGCCGATCTCGGTTTTGAGATAGGTCATTTCATGAACGCACAGACCGAGGCGTTCACCAGCGGCGCCAGCGTCGATTTCCCATTGAATGCGCCGGAGGGCGGCAAGGAACCGTTGCTGGCCTTGATGGAAGGCCTCGACATGGGCAGCGATCATGACGTCTTTTTCGAGGGCAGCTGGCGCATCCCGGGCCTCTACCTGCACGACTGGCCGGACCGCTACATACATACCAACTACGACCTGGCGGCGAATATCGATCCCACGAAGCTCAAGCGCGCGGCGTTCATCGGCGCGGTTAGCGCCTGGTTCCTCGCCAACATGTCGGACGACGACGTACCTGCCGTGCTCAGCATGCTCGAGAGAAACGCAATGTCCCGGACTGCGACATTGCTGGAACGCCGTGCCCGACTGAGTGCGGTCGATGCGATTGCCGCAACGGACATTCATTTCAGCGTCGAGCGCCGTAAGGTGCGCAGTGTCGAGCAATTCGCAACTCTGTCCGAAGCAGCGCACAAGGAAGCTATGGCCTACCTCGACGGCCTGGCGAGACTCGTGGCGCTGCCACAAATCGCGAATGTTGCGGGCGTCAACAGGAATCAGACCGTTTACGAAAGAAATTCCGACATTCGGGGACCGATGAGCGCCTTTGGGTATTCATACCTGGAAGACAAATTGCCGCAAGGCGTATACGAGAATCTCAAACTGCGCAGTCATACGGGCATCTGGGGCAGCAGCGGCCAATACATTTACGAGGCGCTCAATTTCGTGGACGGCAACAGAACGGTCAGTGACATTCGGGACTGGCTCACGGCCGAACTCGGCCCTGTATCCCTCGATTATGTCGAGGAATACCTGGCCGCACTCGAATCGATCGACGTTATTCGCAAGAAATGAGTCCCCTGTCTTTGACCATCAGATAGCGCACAAAACTTCTCCCACTCCACAGAAGTTGAACATTCGTCTAATATTGAGCAAAAGAGCCGCTAACCATGCAGAGCGGCCGTTCAAATCATTCATCAAAAGGAGTGCCAATCATGAGCAATATTCTCGGTCCGGCGAAGAGTTTTTTTGAAGCGTGCGAAACTGGGAAGGGCTGGGATGCGTGCCAGGCCTACTGTAATGCCGACGCGACATTTTCTTCACAAACAGGTGCCCTGGCTGATATCGCGACCCTGGAAGGCTACTGCGAGTGGATGAAGAACCTTTTTACGCCAATTCCGGACGGACGCTATGAGTTGAAGTTTTTTGCCGCCGATGAAGCCGACGAATCTGTGACCGCGGTTGCCGTCTTTCATGGTACGCAAACCGGAGAAGGTGGGCCGGTCCCGCCAACGGGGAACAAAATTTCCGCAGACTACGTTTACCACATGGTTTTTGATGGTGATCGCATCAAGCACATGACCAAGATATGGAATGACGCTATCAGCATGCAGCAGTTAGGGTGGGCTTGAGCCGAATCGTGCAAACGGCACTAGTGGTGTTTAGCAAACCCTGGTTTTGGCCGCACCTGAAACATTCCAATGGCTGCTTTTACTCCGAAAGCAGACGTTCGTCGGATATTAAGAAAATGGGATGCTAACGAACCCAAGCGGGCGTCAATTCTCTATCAAACTTGTTCAATCACTCCGTTATTTAATGATGATGGGAGCATCAAACTAGGTGAATCCACCAATCGTATAGCGGCGAAAAAGAGGTGCATTTGAGAAAACTAGATCTTATCGACAGTCTTGCGATTCTACTCATCGTCATCGGAATCATTTTATTCCTTTACGGTTTGTCGCTAAATCCACCGGGTTCAATTGACGACATTATTGAGACTCACTTTGGTGACTGGACCCCAGGCTTCATCATTGATGGCGTGCTCCTGATAGTGATTAACCGTGTTATCCACATGCATGAACGGCGGAGAATTATCAGCCAGGTCGCAAGTCTCAGTAACGAGTTCGCGCTCGACGCCGTTCGACGTTGCAGAGACGAAGGTTGGCTGCAAAGCGGCGCGATGAGATTCAAGAAATATGATAACGCCCGTCTATCCAGTGCCGATATCAGTTCCGCTCAATTACACCAAACCAGTTTTCGCTTCTCCGACATGTCTAAAGTTGACCTCACGCATGCTGATCTGAGCGGCGCCGATCTTACGGGATCTAACTTGAGGGATGCGGACCTGCGGTGGGCAAACCTGTCAAATACCTGCCTGGCGTGGGCTGACTTGAGAGGAGCGCAACTCGACGGGGCAGTTCTCGACGGTGCTGATTGGGAACATGCTTCTGTGGATGCAGATCTGGCGTCGACTCATAACCTGCACCTGGCGATTGTCGGTGGCTTCTTGACTGATCGGCAAAGGAATTTGATTGAAGCGAGTTTCGAAATATTTCGCGAGCGTGGAGAGTCTGCGACGGGCCGTTTCTACCAAAAACTTTTCGAAGAGGCCCCGTCAGTCCGCTCAATGTTTCCCAGCGATGTATCAAAACAGGCACGAAAATTCCTGCAGGCGTTGAATGTAATCGTTGGAAGCCTTATATCGACGGACCGTACAACGCGGATGCTTCAGCGCCTCGGCGAAAAGCATAGAGGATACGGCGTCGAATCGAGTCACTATCCACTTGTTGGGCGGGTGCTGGTTTCCACTCTAAAAGAAGAGTTGGGAAGCGAATTTACCGAAGAAGTCGAACAGGCATGGATCGACGCTTTCGAACTAATTTCGTCTGCGATGATGTCAAGACCAAGTCCCAGAATGACTCCGCAATAGCCATTGGCGTTGCGATACCTGGTCCAAAGGTCTGCTAACGACCCGCAGCGGACATCCTGTTGAGTTGATCTCGACGAGGTTCTGGCGGTTAAAAGCCGTTCGGCTTCCTGGTCGACGGGGAGGCCGAAAGAATCCCAGTTGCTGCAGCCGCACAGGCGCCGTTATAGATCCTGCGGCAAAATTATTCCCAGGCTCCTGCGTTCTTGGTCCCACAATTCGATCAGTTCGGCGAGCTTTTCCGGTTCCTCATCCGCGAGGTTCCTGGATTCCCCGGGATCGGTCGACAAATCGAACAGCTCAAAATCATCCTCGTCAAACGGCGGTTCGAGGTTTGAAATCTTCCAATTTCCCTGTCTCAAGTACGCGCGACCACCGTGGTAAAGCGTAACCACATAGTCTTCGTCATGTACAACGTCTGCTTCACCCGCCAGGAACCCGGTAATACTTTTGCCCAGCATCGCGCGAACCGAACCGTCATCCGGATATTGCACGCCCGCGATGTCAAGAAAGGTCGGCGCAAGATCCATTACCGTCAGATACGTCGAATCGATGGCGCCATGGGCTGCAACGCCAGGGCCGGCAATAATCATTGGCGCGACGATACCACCTTCGCGTGTGTAACCCTTGTGACGTTGGAACGGTGCAGAGCCTGCTTCAGCCCACTGCGCACCGTAAGAAACGAAAGACTCCGCAGTTCCCATCTTTTCGTAGGAATTATCGAAGTTGGCGCGTAAGTACTCCTTGTAAGTGCCGCGATTATAAAAATCTTCGGCGGCAGCGCCGTTGTCTGACATGAATACAATGATCGTGTTTTCATAAAGGTCGTTCGCTTTCAGGTATTCGAGCAAGCGACCGACATGATCGTCGAGGTTGTCGACCATTGCCGCATACAGTTCCATCTTGCGGGACTCGCGACGCTGCTCATCCGGGGTCAGGTCTTCCCATGGCGTTATCGCATCATTGCGGGGCGGAAGCTCCGACGACAATGGAATAATCCCCGCTTCCTGCAATGAGTGGAAGCGACGCTCACGCAGCGCATCATAGCCGTCATCATAATTCCCGGCGTAAAGGTCCAGGTATTCGTCGGGTACCTGAAGTGGCCAGTGCGGTGACGTATAAGCGGCAAACGCAAAAAACGGATTTCCGTCGTCCTTGTTTGCGTCGATAAACTCGATCAGACGGTCCGTATACAGGTCCGTGGAATAACGGCCGAGCGGGTATTCCACCAGATCTTCATCTAGCCGGTAGGTGGACCCCCCTTCAAAGAAACCGAGAGCATCGAAGTGCGTACCGGCGCCGTCAAGCAGATTGAACGCCCGGCTGAAGCCTGCAGCGTGCGGACTCGTTTCCGCCTCGAGGCCCAGGTGCCACTTGCCGACCGTGTACGTGTGATAGCCGGCATCCCGCAGCAACCGCGGAAACGGCACAATTCGGTCAGACAGACTGTTTTCGTAACCCGAAACCGGAAGATCAAGCAGCCCAATCCTGCCCTGTCTGGCCACGCCCGCCACATGGTTATTATTGCCGCTCAGCAACATGGCGCGCGTCGGTGCGCAATATGGCGCAGTATGAAACTGCGTGAACAGCATGCCCTGCGCAGCAAGTGCGTCGATATTCGGTGTCTGTATGTCGCCGCCGTAGATACCGAGATCGGCGTATCCGAGATCGTCCGCCACGAGCAGAAGGATATTCGGGGGATTATCTCGCTTGCTCTCGAGCCCGGTCTCGCTGGACGAATTGCTGCACGCTGCGCAGAGCAGGAGCAGAAGGAGCGGAAGACAAACAGCTTGTCGAACGGCCATGTGGAATTCCTTAGCTAATTGTTTGCCAGACATTACACCTTAATGCCGGCAATTTGCATAATGCTGCCGCGATCGAACCCACCAGGTATTGCTCTGATGGCCGGTCTTGGCAGCTTGATTGTGCCCAGCCTTAACTTGCTTTCGTGGACCGTCGAGTTCGACGCGATACGCTTTTTCGGCATCTGCATATCGGCCGGCTGCCATCGTCTTGCGCCAGCAGCGGCCACGCCAGCAACGGGGCGGTCGTCAGAACGGCAGTTGGTGCGGCTTTCGTCATAGCGCTAGCGGGTCCCAGAGGCCGCATGGCTTAGCGGATGACGATCCTTCACGCAGCCATCGCCCATACCGAATAACAGTGATATTCTCGCCGCCTGTTACGTTTTGGGCAGTAACAGCAATGACTGAAATGACACGCAAAACAGCTGGTGTGATGGGCGGCATGGGGCCGGATGCCACGGTCGATTTCATGGCCAAGGTAATCGCGCTCAGCAACTCCGAGCGTGACCAGGATCACGTGCACCTGATCGTGGACCAGGATCCCGGGGTGCCTAACCGCCAGGAAGCTTTACGAAACGGATCGAAGGTCGTGACTCGCGCGCTTGGAAACATGGCAATACGGCTCGAGAATGCGGGCGCCGACTTTCTTGTGATGGTCTGCAATACGGCACATGTATTCCTCGACGACGTGCACGCGAAAACGAAGATCCCCTTCATCAGTATCGTCGAAGAATCGGTCAAGGAAATAGACCGTGTTTGCCCGGACGCGAGAAAGGTGGGCGTAATGGCTACCGACGGCTGTCTCAGTAGCGGGATCTACCGGGATGCAATCACCGCCTCGGGAAGAGAAGTACTGGAGCCCGAAGGGGGTGAACTTGACGAACTCATGCACCTGATTGCCCAGATCAAGGCCGGCAACCAGGGCGAGGAAGTTGCGCTTGGTATGCAGGGTGTCGCGAATGTGTTAATCGAAAAAGGCGCCGACGCGATCATTGCCGGCTGCACCGAGATCCCGATCGTGTTCGACGGGGAGGGCTGTTCGGTCCCCGTCATCTCTTCAACCGATGTGCTTGCGGAACGCACGCTGGAATACGCGAAGGGATTGAAACCCTTGCCGGAAAAACAATAAACAGCGAGAAAAAAGCAAATGATGCTGTCCCGATTTCCGCGAGTAGCACTCGCACACTTGCCGACACCTTTGGAACTGATGCCGCGTTTGAGCGAGCATTTCGGTGGCCCCGACATCTATGTGAAACGTGACGACTGTACCGGTCTTGGCACGGGAGGCAACAAGACCCGCAAGCTCGAATTCGTCATGGCGGACGCGATTGCCAACAATGCTGACGTGGTCGTCACGCAAGGTGCCGTGCAATCGAATCATGTGCGTCAGACCGCGGCCGCAGCTCGCAAGCTTGGAATCGATTGCGAAGTCGTTTTCGAGAATCGCGTTGCAACGCCGAGTGATGCATATCTCAATTCCGGAAATGTTCTGCTCGATAGAATTTTTGGCGCGAATTTAAGAAGCGTCGATAAAGGAACTGACATGGATGCTGCGATGGAAGAGGTCGCAGAAGAACTCCGCGGCAAAGGAAGAACGCCATACATAATTCCCGGTGGGGCCTCTAATCCTGTCGGTGCGCTGGGTTATGTTGGTTGTGCGCTGGAACTGATCTCGCAAGCAAACGACAGAGGCATAGTTTTCGATCACGTATTACACGCTACGGGAAGCGCGGGCACGCAAGCTGGTCTCGTCACCGGCCTGAAAGCAATGCATGCGAATATTCCGCTGACGGGAATCGGCGTCAATGCACCCAGGGATGTTCAGGAAGAGAAGGTATACAAACTGGCGCTCGAGACGGCGGAGTATGTCGGTGCGCCGGGTATCGTACAGCGCGAAGACGTCGTTGCTAACTGCGATTACGTCGGAGAGGGCTACGGCATACCGACAAAAGCGATGAACGACGCAATCATGCTGGCAGCGCGAATGGAAGGACTGCTGTTCGATCCGGTGTATAGCGGCAAGGGCCTGGCCGGGATGTTCGACCTGATCGAGAGAGGGCATTTCAAGGGCGCCCGCAACATCGTCTTCATTCACACCGGTGGTGTCGCCGGACTGTTCGCCTACATGGATCAACTGGTAACCGATCGGTAACAGGTTCCGAGTGTTTCGTATTCCGATCCACGCCCGCCCGAGTCCGGGATTTTGCCCTTGTCCACGCGAACTGTACGTATTGATTCCCCTCTCATCCCCCGTAAATTGCCTGTTATTCCTGACGGATTCAGATTCGCTAACCAGTGCCCCGGGGGGTCCGTGACGCAAGCGCCACGCCGTACAAATTTGCACGCTGCATTTGCCTCGAGCCTTGTGGCGCTGGCCCTCGCTGGCGATGGCCTGGCGCAGACGGTCGACTCTACCTCGCCGCGCCCGGTCGCGCAGGCAATCGATTTGCGTACGATTCCTGTCGTCGACGGCAACGTACTGGGCGATCCGGCCTGGCGCGGCGCAGAACCGATCACCGACTTCTGGCAGATCCAGCCGGATGTCGGCGAGCCCGCGTCACAGGAAACAGTCGTTTATTTCGGTTATACCGACACGGCGATTTATGTCGGGATCGTGGCTTACGATGACGAGCCGCTAGAAATCATTTCGACAGATACCCGACGCGATTCCTCCCTTGACGATACCGACAGCGTCAAGATCATGATCGATGGTCTCCTCGACCGGCAAAACGGATACATCTTCGGCACCAATCCTTCGGGTGTCGAATACGACGGACAGGTCGAAAGGGAGGGTGCCGGCGGTTTCATACCGGGCGCCGAGGGTGGTTTCAATCTGAACTGGGACGCGCCGTGGACAGTTCGCTCGGAGGTATCCGACATCGGCTGGAGCGCCGAGATGGAGATTCCGTTCACGTCGCTGCGCTTCGGCCAGGGCGAGGTGCAGGAATGGGGCCTGAACATCGAACGCCGCATCCGCCGCAATAACGAGGTCGTGTTCTGGGCGCCGATGTCTCGGGATCGCACAATCAAGCGCGTGTCCGAGGCAGGTTCCATCCAGGGAGTCAGGGTGCCGCGTCAGCGCAACCTGCAGTTCACGCCGTACGTCCTTGCCAGCGCGGAACGTGGTGGCACGATCAGCGGCACCGAGAGCAACGAAGAGTTCGGCTTCGATATCAAGTATTCGATTACACCGAGCCTTACGCTCGATGCAACCTACAACACGGACTTCGCCCAGGTCGAGGTGGATGACCAACAGGTTAATCTCGATCGATTCAGCCTGTTCTTCCCGGAGAAAAGACCGTTCTTCCTCGAGAATGCCGGGCAATTCACGGTTGGCAATCCGCGTGAGGTCGAACTGTTCTTCAGCCGACAAATCGGTATCGCCGATGGGCAGCCGGTGCCAATCGACGGCGGCCTGCGCCTCTCGGGCAAAGTCGGTGGAACGACGAATGTTGGTTTGCTTTTCATGCAGTCGGAAGCCGTTGCCGGACTTAGCCCCGAAAATCAGTACTCGGTCGCGCGCGTCAACCAGGAACTTCGAAACCGTTCGTCGATAGGTTTCCTCATCGTCAATCGCGAGGGTGACAGCGGCCCTGATGACGAGAACCAGACTTACGCCTTGGACGGCCGCTGGGGCATCGGTAACAACCTGTTGCTGACAGGTTACGTGGCGAAAACAGAAACACCCGGACTGGCCGGAAAGGACGACGCGTTCTCAATCGATGCAAACTACACCGACGCGGACTGGATATTGGACTTCGGCTACCGCGAAGTCGGTGGCGATTTCAACCCCGAAGTCGGTTTCCTGACACGAAAAGATTACCGCCGCTTCAGTGGTCTCATTCTGCGACGTATTCGGCCGGACGATCTGTGGAACCTGTTCGAAATCAGGCCGCACGTCTCGTACCGGGGATTCTGGGACTTCGACGGATTCCAGGAAACGGGATACCTGCACGTGGACTCGCACTGGGAATTTCAGACGGGCACCGAAATTCACACCGGGTTCAACATCACCAAGGAAGGCGTGAAGGAGCCGTTCGAAATCATTCCGGATGTGACCATACAGCCGGGCACTTACGATCATGCCGAACTGCAACTCATTTATATGGGTGACGAGTCGAAGCCGCTCAATTTCAGCTTGCGCGCGGTTGTCGGTGGCCGATTCGGCGGAGACAGGGTATCGCTCGAGCCGACTGCAAGGTACCGCATTGGCGAAAAATTCACCTCCGAACTGGCGATTAACTACAACGATTTCGATCTACCGGTGCCCGGCGGCAATTTCACTGCAAATCTTTATCGACTCCGCCTGTCGTATTCCTTTACACCGAAAATACTTTTGCAATTGCTGACGCAGTACAACGAAGTCGACGACGTCGTGACCAACAACCTGCGGTTCTCGTGGCTGCAAACCGCTAATGCAGGCTTGTTCCTCGTGTATAACGAAGTCGATGAACGGTACCCGGGAGCGCCGCCGCGTGGCCGAGAATTCATCATCAAGTACAGTCACATCTTCGACGTTCTCAAGTAAACTGCCGTAAGCCGGACGAGCGGGGGACAAGCTCATGATCAATACGACACGCAGGCCGGTGCCAGCGATCCGTTTTGCCATTGTTCTGTTATGTGCTTCAGGCATCGCGCTTGCCGCAAACGAGCGACCACGCGCACGCGACATTGGACTCGTCGTCGGCATATTTCCGACAGGGACCTTGAATGCAATCACGGACGTCGCCGGTGTCAAAGTTGGTCACACCACCGTTATGGAAGGCGACGACATCCGCACCGGCGTTACCGCGATCATTCCGGGCCCCGGTAATCTCTACACCCACCCGATGCCGGCCTGGATCCACGTCGGCAACGGTTACGGCAAGCTGATCGGCGAGACCCAGGTACGCGAGTTTGGTGAACTGGAGACGCCGATACTCCTGACCTGCACGCTCTGCGTGTGGAGCGCGGCGAACGCACTCAAGGAATGGGTTTACGAGCAGCCCGGCATGGGCGAACACACCGTCAACCCGATTGTTGGCGAGACCTACGATGCATGGGTCAATGACATGTGGGCGGATCCAATCCGGAGAGAACATGTGTTCGCGGCACTCGACAACGCAAAGGGCGGTCCGGTGGAGGAGGGTAGCGTCGGCGCCGGCACGGGTACCCGGGCATTTGCCTGGAAAGGCGGTATCGGCTCGAGCTCGCGGGTGTTGCCGGAATCGCTCGGCGGCTACACCGTTGGAGTTCTCGTACAGACCAACTACGGCGGCGTTTTGACAATGAACGGCGCACCGGTCGGCCGCGAGCTGGGCAAATACGCGTTTCAAAAGCAATTCGAAGGTACCGGCACCGTCGACGACAACGAGGATGGTTCGATCATGATCGTCGTTGCGACAGACGCGCCGCTTAACGCGCGCAGCCTGGATCGCCTGGCGATGCGCGCCATGATGGGGCTGGCGCGCACCGGCTCGTTCGCGAGCAATGGATCGGGAGACTATGTCATTGCGTTTTCGACCGACCCGGGGCTGCGGCGCCCGAGAGAAAGCGATGTGCCGGTCGCGTCAAACGTTCTGGTCAATGCATCGATGTCGCCGCTTTTTGCCGCAACAGCGGAAGCAACGGAAGAAGCGATCTACAACGCAATTCTCAAAGCGACCACGGTGAGTAGTGCACGTGGAACACGGCAAGCGATCCCGCTCGAAGAACTCAAGAGAATTCTCGAGAAATACAGGGTGCTGAACTGGGATAAATCTTTGCCCCCGCAATAGAACCGCAAATGGGAAGAATATGAAAAACACACTGCGCCATGTTCTGGCGAATACCCTAATTGTTGCCTGCTTTATTACGACACAAGCGGTCGCGCAGGAAGATTTCCTTTTCTGGCCCAACGCCAGCTACGACCCGACGATTCCTACGGTCGAGGACGTACTCGCTTACCGCACGGGTGATCGCATTACCTGGCATCGGGATGCGATTCGTTATTTCGAAGCCTTGCAGGAAGCTGCGCCCGACCGGGTGTCGGTCTTGCGCTACGCGCAATCCTGGGAAGGCCGCGATCTTATTTACGTCTTAGTGACCTCGGCGGCCAACATGGCGCGCATCGACGATGTTAAGGCCGGCATGCAGCGGCTGGCCGACCCCCGGCAGACCACGCGCGCCGAAGCCGAGGAGATTATCGCCAACCAGCCCGCAGTAACCTGGCTGTCCTACGGCGTGCACGGCAATGAAATATCGTCGACCGAGGCCGCGATGCTCACGGCATATCACCTGCTCGCGTCGCGCGGCGATGCGCGCGTGGCGGCGATCATGCGCGACACCGTCGTGGTGATTGACCCGATGCAGAACCCGGATGGCCGCGACCGTTTTATCCATGGATTCGAGATGGCCGAAGGCCTGGTCCCCGACGCCGACCGTATTGCCGCGGAGCACGACGAACCCTGGCCGGGTGGGCGAACCAACCACTATCTTTTCGATCTCAATCGCGACTGGTTCATCCTGACGCAACCGGAAACGCGCGGCCGCATAAGGATTCTGCAGGAGTGGTACCCGGTTGCCTATGTCGATGCACACGAGATGGGTTCCGACAGCACCTACTACTTTGCGCCCGAGGCGGTTCCCTACAACCCGCACCTTGCCGACGACCAGCGCGCCAGCCTCGAGCTTTTCGGCAGGAACAATGCGCGCTGGTTCGACACCTTCGGTTTCGACTACTTCACGCGCGAGGTCTATGACGCTTTCTATCCGGGTTATGGCGCGAGCTGGCCGTCCTATTTCGGCAGCATCGCGATGACCTACGAGCAGGCGTCAACCCGCGGCCTCGTGTTACGACAATACGACGGCAACGAGCTGACGTATCCTTACGCCGTTCGCAATCACTTTGTCACTTCGCTCGGCACCGCGGAAACGGTTGCTGCCAATCGCGAGAAATTCCTCACCGATTTCTATGATTACCAGCTCAGCGCGATAGACGAGGGTGAGCGCGAAAGAATTCGTTCCTACATATTGCCGACACAGGCCGATCAGGCAGCCGCCAACAAACTCGCCGGGCTGCTGGTACAACAGGGCGTCGAAGTCGGGCGCGCGACGTCTTCTTTCAGTATCTGTGGCCAGACCTACCAGGCCGGCAGTTACGTAATCAACACCGGGCAGCCGGCCAAGCGCTTGATCCGCACCTTGCTGGATCCCGACGTGCCTATGGACGAAGAATTCATTGCAGAACAGGAACGCCTCCGTGCGAAGAACCTGGCCGACGAGATCTATGACGTCACGGCCTGGTCGCTGCCGCTGATGATGAATATCCGCGCGGATGCCTGTAATCGCACCGTGTCGGGACCGACGGTCGCCGCCGGCCCGGAACTGGTACAGCCGGGCCTCGTATCGGGCGGCAGCGGATCGGTCGCTTATCTCGTACCCTGGGGTTCGGCGCCGGCCGTAAGAATGCTGGCCAACGCGCTGCGGCAGGGGCTCGCCGTCAAGAGCACGGACAAGCCGTTTACGCACATGGGAACCCGCTATCCTGCCGGCACCCTGATTCTCGATACGGCCGACAATCCGCAGAATCTCCCTGAAATTGTTACCGGCCTTGCCAGGTCGACCGGCGCAAACGCCGTCGCCGTCGACGACAGCTGGGTCAGTGACGGTCCCAATTTCGGTAGCGGCAATGTCGTCCGCTTCGACAAGCCGAAAGTCGCGATGGCCTGGGACCGGCCGACGCGGGCATACTCGGCCGGCAGTACGCGATTTGTCATCGAACGGCAGTTCGATTATCCGGTTACAGCCGTGCGCACGGCGCGCATCGCGACCTCTGACCTGCGGCTTTACGACGTGCTGATCCTGCCCGAAACGGGTTACAACCAGGATTACGCATCCGTGCTCGGCGAGACCGGCATTCTGAACCTGATGGACTGGGTATCCAGAGGCGGCGTACTGATCGGCATCGGCAATGCGACCCGTTTTCTTGCCGATCCGAACGTCGACTTGCTGGCAATCCGGCGCGAGGACGCTGTCGTCGAGGGAAATGGCGAAGCGCCAGATAGTGCCGCTGATGAAAATGGTTACGGGGAACTGCCACCGACCGTGCCGGGCAGATACGTGAGCGGGGAATCGGAATACCGGGAGCTGATAACGCCCGAACAGGAAAGTCCGGACTCGGTTGCCGGCGTGCTGGTCAAAGCCGATGTGGACGGGGAACACTGGCTCGGCGCGGGTGTTGCGCCGACGCTAAACGTATTGATTCGTGGTCCGGATGTATACACGCCCATCCGCCTGGACAAGGGCGTCAACGTCGCGACATTCCGTGCGGCAGACGAACTCCTGGCGAGCGGCTATATCTGGGACGAGAACCGGCGGCAACTTGCTTACAAGCCGTTCGCCGTTGCGCAACCAGTTGACCGCGGCTACGTCATCGCTTTCACACAGGATCCGAACGTGCGCGCCTACCTCGACGGACTGAACGTCATCTTTATGAACGCGATATTCCGGGGGGGCGCGCACGCAAGACCGGTTCGTTAAGTAATTATGCAGGGGTCTGAGAGTCGCGAAGCCGGCAGCAATTGCCATGGCTCTCTACGAACCAGCAAGATACTATTTGCCAGAGTTTCAGGTACTGATGGTGAACCGTATCATGCACACGGCAGAGCGACCGAAAATTCGATGTCGCATCCTATACGCCATTTTCTGTTTCCTGTGGCTCGCAGGTTGCGACCGGCTGAATGCACCGCATGCGGACACGCTCTACCTCAATGGCCGTATCTACACCGTTGACGAAAATAACAGTTGGGCCGAATCGCTTGCAGTGCGCGGAGCAGAGATACTGGCCGTCGGTACCGAGAATGAAATCAGACAGTATCGCGGGACCGACACCATAGTATTCGACTTGCAGGATCGCTTCGTGATGCCCGGCATCCACGACATGCATCTTCATCCGCTCGAAGGCGGAATCAAAGAGCGCTTCGAGTGCAATTTTGCAGCGTCATTGACGATGAGCGAAATCCTGCAGGTCGTCAGCGATTGCGCAGCACAGCTGGAGCCCGGAGAGTGGCTGCGTGGTGGCCAGTGGCCGAGTTCGCTGCTGAAGTCCGACCAGCCGCCAAGCAGACATCTCCTGGATCAGGTAACGCGGGAGCATCCGGTTTTTCTCATGGACTGGGCCGTGCACAATGCCTGGCTGAACACAGCGGCACTGGAAGCACTGGGCATCGCTGATGATACGCCCGATCCTGCCGGCGGACAGATTCTCAGAGACGCTAAAAGCGGCAAGGCGACCGGGCTATTGCTTGACAACGCCGCGTATGAAGCACAGGCAAAACTGCCGCCCTATTCCAGAGAGCAGCACGTCGAGGCCGCGCGAGCTGCTATTGAGCAGTTCGTTGGCTTTGGTATTACGTCGTTCAAGGATGCCATAGTCGTCGCCAGCAACCTGGAGGCATACCATGAGCTGGCGAGAGCAGGGCAGTTGAAGGCCCGTGTGTTCACCAGCCTGGCATGGAAAAGCAGCTGGTCGGCGTCCCACGACGAGGAACTGGCGAACATCCTGAATCGTCAAAGTTATGCATCCGAGCTGCTGAAAACGGACTTTGTCAAAATCATGCTGGATGGCGTGCCGGTGACCCGCACATCGACGATGCTCGAACCCTACCTGTCGGACGAAACTCATGGAGATGATTTCCGCGGCAAAATGATGTTTCAGCAAGAGGAACTGAATGCCGACGTCGCCTGGCTCGATGCAAACGGCCTGACAATAAAAATTCATGCAACCGGCGATCGCTCCGCCCGCGCGGCGTTGGATGCGATACAGTTCGCGCGCAAGCAGAACGGAAACTCTGGCCTGATGCATGAAGTGTCGCATGCACAATTCATACATCGCGATGACTTGCCGCGTTTCCGCGAGCTAGACGTAGCCGCAGAAATGTGCCCGATTCTTTGGTATCCAACGGTATCCGACGCGGCGCGCGCCGCCGTCCTCGGCGAGTACCGCGCCGCGCGAATGTGGCCCATTAAGTCTTTGCTTGATTCCGGGGCTCTGGTATTTTATGGCTCAGATTGGCCGGCAGTCGTGCGTGATCCAAACCCGTGGCCCGGCATCGAAGCGATGGTAACGCGGCAAAATCCTTATGGCGAATTGCCGGGAACCCAGTGGGGCGAACAGGCAATCTCGCTTGCGGATGCTATTCGCATCGTGACGATCAATGGAGCGGCGGCGGGAAAGAATTCACATTCGACCGGGTCGATCGAACCTGGCAAGGCAGCAGATTTTGTTGTGCTCGATCGGAATATTTTCGAGGTGCCGATCGACGAAGTGAGTGACGTCCAGGTCGTGTTGACGGTAGTTAATGGATCAGCTGTCTATCAGGAAAACGCAAAACAACTATAGACCACAAAAGCTATTTTTAGCTCTAAAATTTAAACGACAATAAACCTATTCATGACGCGGCAGAAGCTTACTTCGATGCGTTTATGAGAAATATTATAAGGGGGAGGTAAATGTCGAATATAACCACGTTCAGGCTGTTAGTGGCCGCTGCAGCAAGCCTGCTTCTAAATTATCCGCTGTCCGTGAGTGCACAGATTGAGGAAATCGTTGTCACTGCGCAGAAACGGGCAGAGTCACTGCAGGATGTACCGATTTCCATCGATGCATTCTCGGGCGATGAAATGAACCAATTGGGTGTCAAGTCCGCCCATGAAGTTCTGAAGCTGATCCCGAATGCAGGGACGGTTCCACAGGGCGGTGCAAAACAGAACTTCTTTATCCGCGGTGTCGGCACCGCGGACTTTCACTTGAATGTCGTGGGTGCCGTCGGCGTCTTCCTGGATGATGTGTCCCTGAATTCTCCGTTCTCTGTCTCATTTGCGGCGTTTGATATGGAACGCGCGGAAGTGCTGCGCGGGCCGCAGAACACGCTGTTTGGCCGCAATACCACTGGCGGTGCGGTGAACTTTATCAGCCGTAAACCCAATCCGGAGGATGGCACGAACGGTTATATTCGCGGTGGCTTCGGCAGTTACAGTCAGTTCGACATCGAGGCGGCAGTCGGCTTTCGCTTGAGCGATACGGCAGCCGTCAGGATAGCGGGCATCAGTAATACCCGCGATGGTGTATTCGACAGCCTGTCTCTGGGCCAGGAAGTGGGCGACGAAGACCGCCAGGCGTTTCGCGCGCAACTGTCCTGGCAGCCGACGCAAAGCTGGGACCTTTTGTTCAAGGCGTATACCGGGAGTTCGGATGCGAAACCCTTCCCCTTCAAGAACGTTGGTTTTCGCGATCCGGCAGACGTTTCCTTGCTGTGCAGCGTGCCGGTCGATCAGCTGATACCGGCAAACAATCCGAACTGTGCAGACAGCACCGGCTTCGTCCATCAGTACGACGACTGGGAACACGTATATAACGGCCTGGTGCATACTGAGGATCTCGACGTAAACGGCTTTTCGCTGCGAGCCGACTGGTCGAATGACGCGATCACGTTTACCTCGATCACGGCACTGGATTACCTCGATGTCGAGTACAAGGAAGATTCCGACGGTGGTCCGACAACTGTGTTTCAGTTCTACCAGGAAGGCAGCTATGACCAATGGTCGCAGGAATTTCGCCTCGCTTCTGCGGACGATGCCGGTATTCGTTGGATTGCCGGCGTGTATTACTTTTTCGAGGATGCGGAATATTCAACTGCTGTGAGGAGGACGCCGGCTCCGTTTGCGCCTTCCGGAACGGACCAGTTCAATATTGTTCCCAATACGCAGGTGCAGCAGGACAACAGCGCATTCTCCGTTTTCGGTCAGCTCGAATTCGATTTACGGGACGACCTGACTCTCACGGCCGGCTATCGCTGGACGAATGAAACCAAGGAGGGAACCAACGCACCTTCGGTTCGCTGTGTCGGCACGATCGGCGGCCCGCCGTTCTGCCCGTCATTCCCCGAGGGCGCATTTATCGGCAGTGCCGATGTCGCGTCTTTCCCCGCGTTGTTTGAGCCGCCTGCGGAAATCCTCGACGGAGACTGGGATGAATGGGGCGCGCGCGTTGCGCTGGACTACCAGATGACTGATTCGACCATGCTGTTTGGCAGCATATCGCGGGGATTCAAGGGCGGCGGTTTCAGTATTGCTGCGCTCCAGGCGTTGCTCGGTCTGGCAGCACAGGACGTCGAGCCGGAGACCCTGTGGGCGTACGAGATCGGTATGAAGTCCGACTGGATGGAAGAGACGTTGCGCTTTAACGCCGCCGTGTTTTATTACGACTGGGAAGGCCTGCAGTCGTTCCAGGTGCTTGTCGATCCGACGTCGGGTGTGGGCGTGCCCCAACTGACCAATGTACCGGAAGCAAGCCTGCTCGGTGCCGAGGCAGAACTGACCCTGGTTCCCGGGGCCGGCTGGTATCTGCAGGCGGGGCTCGGTTTGCTGAATTCCGAGATCGATGATCCCGGCAATATCGCCGGAGTCAGTGCCGGTAATGACATCCCGAACACGCCGGAGCTTACATTCACCGGATTGATTCGCAAGGAATTCGAATTGGATGCCGGCATCCTGGCGTTACAGACCAATTTCCGATACCGGGACGATGTTACCTACGATCTCGGCAATGCAAAGAACCTCAGCCAGGAGGGCTTCTGGAATGTCAACGCTCGCGGCATCTATACGTTTGGAGCCGACGGTCAGTACGAGGTGAACGTATGGGGCGAAAACCTCACCGGTGAGAAATATTGCATTGGCATGACGAGTCTTGCGGGATTGAGTGAATCCAATCTTTGCTTGCCGAATCTTTCTGACGCGACATTCGGCATTGGCGGAGCGGTGCACTTCAATTAGGCTGGAACAGGATCTGTCGGCCCGAGCGAGTGATCCGCGCAAGCGAAATTTGCGTGCCAATCGGCCATGCGCTCCATTCCGCCCGGGCGGAATGGAGCGCGCGCCGATAGCCGCGCCACGTCCCGGCTTAGTGGCCGTGCAGACATTTGCCTGTGCGGGAAAACAAGGCGGAAGCCGGTCCCGGTGCATGGGCAGCGATCTGTGACGTCCATTCGGTGTGCAGTACGGCCGGACGACCCGGATATGAATCCGCGGCGGAGAGTATGAGAAAATACGGCGCCCGCTGACGCCGCGCGGCGCGCCGTCAATCGGGGTTTGCCCTGGGATTTTGCGGAGGAGCAGCAAATGGCGGGAGCTACGGGTTCAGGAGACCAATGGTCGTCGAGGTGGGGCTTTCTACTGGCTGCGGTCGGATTCGCGGTCGGCATGGGAAACATCTGGCGTTTCCCGTATCAGCTCGGTGAGAACGGCGGCAGCGCGTTCCTGATTCTCTACCTGGCGTGTGCCCTCGGCATCGGTTTGCCGCTCCTGATCACCGAAATCACGATCGGCAGGCGCGGCAAGGCGAGCGCCTCGCAGAGCGTCGTCAACGTCGCCGCCGAGAGCAGCAGAAGTGCGCGCTGGGGACTCATCGGCAATCTCGGCATTTTCTGCGCGTTCGTCATCCTTTCCTATTACACGGTCCTGTCCGGCTGGACGCTGGATTATTTCGTCAAGGCAGCGACCGGTGCTTTCGAGGGTGCTGATGCGGACGCTACCGGCGCCATGTTCGCCGGGCTGCTGGCGAATCCCTGGGTCCTGATGTTCTGGAACACGGTGGTGCACGTCCTGATCATACTTGTCATCCGCGAGGGGGTGCAGTCCGGGATCGAGCGCGCGGTCAAGATCCTGATGCCGGCACTGTTCGGCGCGATCGTCATCATGGTGCTCTACGGTATCGTCGCCGGTGACATGGTGACGACGCTCCGCTTCCTGCTCGAACCGGACTTCTCGAAGATCTCGTTCGGCACCCTCATGGACGCGATCGGCCAGGCATTCTTCTCGATCGGTATCGGCATGGGCTCGCTGATCGTGTTCGGCGCTTACATGCCAAAAGACTTTTCCATCCCGCGTTCGGCAACTGCGGTGATCTTGATGGACACGGGTGTCGCTGTGCTCGCGGGCTTCGCGATATTTCCGCTGGTGTTCCAGTACGGCCTGAATCCGGACGGCGGACCGGGCCTGATCTTCCAGACCTTGCCGCTCGCATTCGGCCAGATGCCTGGCGGACAGCTGTTCGGTGCGATTTTCTTCGTACTCCTCATTACGGCGGCATTGTCCTCATGCATCGGCCTCGCCGAAGGGGTCGTGAACTGGGTCGACGAGCACCTGGACATACCGCGCAAGAGGGGCGTGCTGTACGTCACCGGTGCAGCGTGGATCCTCGGCATCGCGTCAATCCTCGGCTTCTCGGTCTGGAAGGACGTGCGCCTTCTGGAGTTCATCCCGTCATACAGAGGCCTGGATATCTTCGATACCTTCGACACGCTAGCCGCAAACAACCTGTTATTGATCGGCGGCTCGCTGGCCGCAATCTTCTTCGGCTGGATGGTGCCAAAGGCACTCAAACTCGACGAAATAGGCGTGCGGGATGGTCCGTTCTTCATGTTCTGGCGTGTCATGATCCGCTTCGTGATCCCGCCGATCCTCATCGTCACGCTGTTCATGGGCATCACCGAGTAGCCACGCGCCCGATGTAACAGGCGATGAGTTAGCCAGCGGGCGTACTATTCATGTCGCCTATCCGATGGTGCTCGTAATCTCGCCGAGCTTTTTCGTGAGTAACGGATTTTCGCGATAGTCGATCGGAATCACGACGAGGCTCGGTCCGCTCTCTTGGAATGCGCTTTGGAGTACCGAGGCAAACTCCTCGCTTCGCGATACGTAATGGCCGTGCCAGCCGAATGCCGAGGCGAGCTGTTCCCAGTCCGGGTTGCCGAACGCAAGGTCGGTGTGCCTGCCGAAATGCGTCTCCTGTTTCCAGGCAATGAGTCCGTATTCGTTGTCGGCCCAGACGAGCACAACGATGTTGCTACCGATCCTTTTCGCCGTTTCCATCTCCTGTACGTTCATGAGGAATCCGGCGTCACCGCAAATCGCGAGGATGCGGCGTTCGGGATATACGATGTTTGCGGCAATCGCGCCAGGCAAAGCGAAGCCCATCGAGCAGAAGCCGTTCGGTATCAGGCAGGTGTTCGGTTCGTGACACTGGTAATGCCGTGCAATCCACATTTTGTGCGCGCCGACGTCGGACAGCACGATGTCGTGTGGTCCCATGACCTGGCGCACGTCCCACAATGCTTTCTGTGGCCGGATCGAACCGTCGGTCTTGTCGTCTTTGTGCTCGGCAAAGTCCTCATACATCGCCTTGCGGGTTTTTAGCTGCTCGCCCAAATCGAAGTCCAGTTTTTCGGATGCCTTAACGCGTTCGTTGAGCATCCACAAGGTATGCGCGAGATCGCCGATCAGTTCGACCTCGGGGTGGTAGTGCGCATCGATCTCTGCAGCCAGGAAATCGGCGTGGATGACTTTTTTGTCGCCCCGCGGATTCCACAGCTCCGGATGATACTCGACCATGTCGAAGCCCAGCGTGATGACCAGATCGGCGTCGTCGATGGCCAGCGATACGCGGTCCTTGCTGCCGAGGCCTATGGTGTAGAGACAATAGTCGGCATCCATGTCGACACAACCCTTGGCCATGAAGGTACTGATGACGCCGATGCCTGTTTGTTCACACAGTATTCGCAGCTGTTTGCTTGCCCGTTTTCGAATGCAGCCGTTGCCGGCGAGAATCACCGGTCGTTTTGCCCTTTCCAGCATCGAAAATGCGAGATCGACGATCTTGTCGTCTGCTACCGAACGCCGGAAGCGCCGCGGCGCCATCGGCTTTTCGTGCGTCTCCGCGCTGGCGATGTCTTCGGGAAGTTCGATGTGCACGGCGCCGGGTTTCTCGGTTCGTGCGATGCGCACTGCCTTGCGCACGATCTCCGGTATCGTGTCGGGATTCAGAATCGTCGTCGCCCATTTCGTCACCGGTTCGAACATGCTGACCACGTCCATGATCTGGTGCGATTCCTTGTGCAGCCGGTCCGTCGCTCCCTGTCCCGTCAGGACCAGCATCGGCGCACGATCCATGTTCGAGTCGGCGACGCCGGTGATCAGATTGGTGGCGCCGGGTCCCAGCGTCCCCAGGCAGCCTGCGGGGTTGCCGGTAAGGCGCCCGTAAATCTCCGCCATGAAGGCTGCCCCCTGTTCGTGGCGCGTCAGGATGAACTTGATCTTTTCCGATTGCTCGAGGGACATCATGAAATCGGCGTTTTCTTCGCCCGGCACGCCGAATATGTAATCAATACCTTCTTCCTCGAGACACTTGACGAGTAGATCGGATGCTTTCATGTTATCCCCTGAAAGTTATCTGTAGCTTGTTACATCTTTGGTTTGAACAAATCGATCGCTTTGATTTGCCTGCTTCTCGTCACGGCATGTTCCGATAACGCGCCGGATCAGCTAAGCGTGCCCGGACGATGGTACACCGCGGCACAGGTCGAATCCGGTGCTTTGCTCTATCAATCGCACTGTGCCGTCTGCCATGCCGCCGACGGCAGCGCAACCGCCGACTGGCGGACGCCCGATGCGCTCGGTAACTATCCACCGCCGCCGCTCAATGGCACTGCTCACACCTGGCATCATCCGCTCGCAGTGCTTGACGACACGATTGCCAACGGCGGGGTCCGTTTCGGCGGGGTCATGCCGGGATTTGCAGCGATATTGTCGGGAGACGAGCGCCTGGCGATCATCGCCTGGCTGCAGAGCCGGTGGCCCGAGCAGATCTACGCACGCTGGCAGGAAATCGATCAGCGCAGCCGGGATTGATCGAGCCCGCCGAGTACAGTCGCCGCGAGCCTGCGGCGCCTTTCGAGATCCTGGAGCAAGTGGAAAAAGTCGCCGGAAGGCGTTGAAATCCTTGGAAACGAATGCCCTGGAAAGCGCACTGCATCACAGCGGTCTGCGGTGTCCATGCCTACACTTTCCGCACGACGTTATGTCCGGCGTGGAAATCGATTATGTCAAACGGGGCGGCCCGGGGGTCCTTGCAGCAGAAAGTGTCGATCACTTTGTTCACAGTGATGGTCGCGCTGGCCTTTCTGAGTTACATCGTACTCAACGAGGTTGTCGCACCGGCCTTCGACGAACTCGAAATCCATGAGGCTGAAACAAACCTGATCCGCGCCGTGAAGGCCATCAGCAACGACCTCGACAACCTGAGCGCAATCACCGGCGACTGGGGCCTCTGGGACGATGCCTACGGCTATGTCACGGGCGCATACCCGGCTTTCGAGGATTCGAACCTGGCCCGTCCGACACTCGCCAACCTGGATCTGACTCTGCTGGCCGTGTACGACGTTGACGGAGGCCTGATATGGGGCCAGGTCAACAACGACGAAGCGCCAGATGATCTGAGCGTCCTTGGAATCCTCGATCCCGGCACGGACACCGCCGAACGCCTGATCAGGCACACTAACCCGGCTGGTCATACCGACGGCCTGGTTCGTACCAGACTGGGCCCGATGCTGATCAGCTCCTGGCCCATCGTTCGCAGCGACGGCTCGGGACCGATTGCCGGCACGATGATCATGGGGCAGCTGCTGGACGACATCCGCCAATTGCGCCTGCGTGAGCGTACGGAGGTCCTGCTCGAGTGGCAGCCGATCGAGCAAGATGCGGATATCCCGTCGGCTCTGCAAACAGCGCTGAGCGGAGCGGGCGGCGGTTCCATGTTGCACGAATCCAAGCGAACCGAGATCGTGAGCCGCGGCATCCTGAACGATCTTTTCGGCGCACCGCTTTTAACGTTGGTCGCCCATACACCGCGGCAGATTTCCGCGCTCGGTCAGAGCACGGTTAACGGCGCGCTGTTGTTCCTCGCATTCGCAGGGCTGATCGTCGCCTTGGTTGCGTGGCTGATGTTGCGAAGTGTGATCGTGCTGCCCCTTGAAAAACTCGCACAACATATCACCGGGATTCGCAAGAGCGGCGATCTTACACAGCGGCTCGACGAGCAGCGGCCCGATGAGATCGGCTCGCTCGCCAACGAATTTGACAGGCTTGCCGAAGAATTATACGAGGCGAGAAAGCTCTTGCTCGACCAATCGTTCAAGGCTGGTAAGGCAGACAATGCAGCCGAGGTTCTGCACAACATTCGTAACGCCATGACACCGCTGATCAACAGTATCGACAGACTGACCAAAGACCTCAACGTCACCAATGGTCTGAGGGTGCGGCAGGCCGTCGAGGAGCTGGGGGACGACTCTGTCTCCCCTGAACGCGCGGGCAAACTACTTCAGTACATCGAGTCGGCGTTCTCGCACATCGAAG
This sequence comes from Woeseiaceae bacterium, assembly GCA_041555515.1. Taxonomy (GTDB): domain Bacteria; phylum Pseudomonadota; class Gammaproteobacteria; order Steroidobacterales; family Woeseiaceae; genus SZUA-117. Next base: position 6,772 of record JBFFKF010000007.1, on the reverse strand, counting down.
GTACGAATCGCAACGTCGGCGAAAGCCTTGACGTTGCATCCAAACAGGCGCGCCAGGTCGAGGCAATTCTCGCCGACCAGGAAAAACACACGAAAGCCACACCGATCGTCGAGAATCTGAGCCTCAGCGATGTACTCGACGAAGCAATACTCGTCATTCCCGAGTCCGCATCGTCGGGAATCCAACTGGATCTCGTTAATGGCGTTGCCGGGCACACCGTATGCGCCCATCGTGTCGGACTATTGCAGGTGCTTGGTAACCTGATTCTCAACGCCTACGAATCCATACAACGAAGCCAGTCGAGTTCGGGGCGAATCGAGTTGTCCGCAGCGACGGAATCTTACGGTGACAAAGCGATGGTGCGCCTGACAGTCGCCGATACCGGTTGCGGGTTCGACGAGAACTTCAAACAAAAGATATTTCAGCGCGGATTCTCATCCAAGCAAGGGCATCTGAGTGGCCTCGGACTGCACTGGTGCGCCAATGCACTTGCCGCCATGGGTGGGCGAATCCAGGCAGAAAGCCGCGGTCCCGGCCACGGCGCGCAATTTCATGTGCTCTTACCAGAGGCACTGGGAGGCTAGTCGTGACAGCACAAGCCCATGAAGACAACAGTATCCGCATCCTGATAGCGGACGACGATGAACACATCCTTGAATGTTATCGCGAGGCATTCGGTGAGACCGATGCGAGCGACAACATGAGGACGCTCGATGCACTGGATGCCGAACTCTTTGATGCGGATACGGCTATCGAGGATGTGCCTAAGTTTAATGTTGTTGCCTGTAAACAGGGCGACGATGCCATCAACCTGGCCAGGGAAGCGGCGAATGACGGCCATCCGTTCGATGTCGTGATCCTCGACGTGCGAATGCCGCCGGGAATCGATGGCGTCGAAGCCGGAAGCCAGATCCGCAAACTCGATCCGGACGTCGAAATTGTTTTCGTCACCGGTTATTCGGACGTACCGCGTGAAGAGCTCGAACGGCGCGTACCGCCACCGATGCGACTGCATTACTTCAACAAGCCGATTTCATTCATGAAGCTGGCCGAAGATGTAGCCAACATAGTCAAGGCGCACTGACGGGAAGCCGGCGTGGAAAGAAAAGAGGAAACAGCGACGAATCGAATACTCGTCGTCGATGATGACACGATGATCATCGGCGAGTATGTGCGTTGCCTGGGCGAAGGATTCGAGCCTGATGTCGCGACGACGACGCTGGGTGATCTCGAGAAAGTACTGTTCGGTGAGGAGACAGACGAAAAGGGCGCCGCCAGGTTCGAGGTTCACTCCTGTCAGCAGGGCGATGCCGCGGTCAATTCGGTCAAGAAGGCAGTCGATACCGGAACGCCGTTTTCAATTGTATTCCTTGATATTCGCATGCCTCCCGGGATTGACGGCATCGAGGCGGCGAAACAGATTCGCGAGCTGGATTCGAACGTCAATATCGTCATCGTGACCGGCTCGATGAGTCAGGATCCGGAAAATCTGGGTAGCGAGATCCCGCCCGCGGACCGCATCTTCTTCTTTAAGAAGCCGTTTCACGCAGTCGAGTGCCGGCAGCTGGCGGCGGCGCTGTGCGGCAAATGGCATGCCGATCTCGCGCTCAGGCAAGCCAATGACGTCCTCGAGCAACGGGTCAAGGATCGCACCGAAGCCCTCCACAAGCTTGCTTACTTCGATCCGGTTACCAACCTGCCGAATCGGCTCAAACTCGTCGACGAACTGCAAGGACTGATCGATAACGGCGAGTCGACGGATACCGATACCGCGGTAATCTTGCTCGACGTCGAGCGCTTCAGTTTCCTGAACGAGACCATGGGTTACGACTCGGGCACCGAATTGCTGAATGCTGTCGGCCGCCGGCTCTGCAAATATTGCATGGACCTCGACGGTGAGTCTCAAGGTATCGTCGGCAGATTCGGCGCCGATGAATTTGCCTGCCTGATCCCCGGGATCCAGGACAAGGAAATGCTGGAGGAAATCGTTGGGGGAATCATCAGCAGCGTCGAGGAACCGTTCCTGGTAGATGGCCGTGACATTTTCCTGAAGGCAAGCATCGGCGTCGCCAGGCATCCGTTGCACGGCTTCGATGCAAAGTCCGTTTTCCGTGCGGCCGAGGCGGCATTGCACCGGTCAATGCGCAAGCTGCAAGGCCGGGTCACCTATTATCAACGTGAGATGCTGCACAGGGCACAGTCCAAGTTCGATATGGAAGCCGAGCTTCGGCGTGCTATGGATGACGGCGATATCGTTACCTGGTTTCAGCCGCAGCTATGTCTTAAGTCGGGGAAAATCGCGGGGGTCGAAGCGCTTGCCCGCTGGGTGCGGGCCGACGGTACCGTCGTTCCACCCGCCGATTTCATCCCCCTCAGCGAGGAAATGGGCGTATCCGACATTCTGTTCGAAACGGTGATGCGCTATGTGTGTGCTGCCGTCAGCCGCTGGCAGGCAGATTCGAACTGGGATATTCCAGTCAGTGTAAACCTGTCTGCGCACCAGCTGCGAAATCACAAGCTCGTCGAGATCATCAAAGCGATTCTGCGCAAGCAGAAAATCGAACAAAAACTGATCAACCTCGAACTCACCGAGACCGCATTGCTGGAAGACCTGACCATTGCGCGACCGCTCCTCATGGATCTGTCATTCTACGGTGTCGGTATTCATATCGATGATTTCGGCACTGGTTACTCGTCGCTGAGCTACCTGGCTGAGCTACCCGTGCAAACACTGAAGATCGACCATTCCTTTGTGGAACGGTTGACCGAGTCCACTAACAACGCACGAGTGGTGCAGGCGATCATCGCACTCGGCAAGGCGATGGAACTCAGTGTTATCGCGGAAGGTGTCGAAACCGAGCAGCAGTTGATGCTCGTACATACTTTCGGCTGCGATCTCGCGCAGGGTTTCTTTATAGGCAAACCGATGGAGGAACGGGCGTTTCTCGACTGGGTTAATGCTGTCGATCAGACAACGAACGATCTGCAGCTACTACCTGAACTTACCGGACTCAAAGCGTAACACTACGTGCACGGGCACAAATCTTCTTGGGCTAAGACCCAAATTTCTGCCTAATCTGAAATTCCCGCTTCTGCGAGCAATGTGACAAGGCCTATCTGGATACTGATGTGCCCGTCCGTGTTTTGCCACCATTCGTCCGGCGCGTGCGCGTTTCCACCGCTGCCGCCGCGGCTCATCGTGACCGCGGGAATGCCTTTCGACAGCGGCAGGTTGGCGTCGGTGGACGAAATGCGCAGGATCGGTTTAATGCCGAAGGATGCCGTCGCAGCTACCGCGCGCTGGACGACTGGCGACCGGCTGTCGCCCGGCGCGGCCGGCCTGGTACCAACGCGCTCGACCTCGACGGTCAGCTTGGGACCATCGAGCCTGGCCGCGTTTTCCTCCTGCAGTGCCTGGTCAACGGCGGCGTGCAATACAGCATCGATGTCGTCCAGTTTATGCGGGTTACCGGAACGCATATCGACTTCCATCCAGGATTCGAAGGCAATGGAATTAATCGAGGTGCCGCCGCCGATGCGGCCGACGTTATAGCTGGTCTTGTCGCCCACTAAAGTTATCGACGGAGCATGCTCGACGAATATGGCAATCGCACGCCCGAGCGCATGATGCGGGCTGGCGAGCCCGAAGGCCCCCCAGGAATGTCCGCCCGGACCCCTGAAAGTCACGCGATAACGATGTGAACCGACGCCGCCATAGACGATGCGATCTGATTCTCCGCCATCTACCGCTATTAAGGTATCAATTTTTTCAGCGCCGTCGCGAAACAGATGTCTTACGCCGCGCAGATCTCCGAGACCTTCCTCGCCAACGTTGCCGACGAAGAGTATGTCGGCATCAGTTTCGATTCCGGTTTCCTGCAATGCGCGCAATACGCCGAGTACCGTCACCAGGCCGCGGGCGTTATCGCCAATTCCGGGCGCATACATCTTATCGCCGTCGAATCGCACCGTCACGTCGGTTCCCGGTGGAAAAACGGTGTCGAGGTGGGCGCTGTAAGCAATGAGACGACTGCCGCCATTCCCGGGACGCCGCCCGATCACGTTTCCGACAGCGTCGATCGTGACATCGGCAAGTCCCGCTTCGCGGAGCAGTTCTGCAAATTTCTTTGCGCGCTGTTTCTCGCCGAACGGTGGCGCCGGAATTTCGGTCAACTCGATCAGGTCACGCCGCGAACGGGGTTCGATCGCGACGATGTAATCCAATGCATTTTGCACCTTTAGGTTATTTTTGATTGTCGCAATTTCCAGCCTGTAATCAGCTTCTGCTTCGGCTATCGGCTCGTCTTGCCCCGCGGTCATGTCGCAACAAATCAGCAAACAAAACGCAACGAGCGCGCTTACCGGATAATCTTGCATCGGTACGTTCCCCTTCATCTGCGACAGCCAGTTTCACGATTCCGGCGCCGCGGCGAAATTCGAATTCGGTATGAGTCGGCGGAGCGAAGAAATTCGATCATTTGTTGAAATATTAACTCTTGGTACACAAAGACTTTCTGGAGACGATCGACCTTTTCATATTTCTTACTCGACCCTCGCAGTATGAGTTGGGAAAATACTCTTTGTTGCTCGCCCCGAGCCGAATTGAAGCCGAGCTTATGACATAAGCCGGGTTGCCGCCAGCGGCGATGCGCCTACATGCCAATTCGATCTTGACGCGAGGCCGGCAATGACCAAAGATTGCGGCGTTTTGCAGTTTCTCAGCCACTCAGCCGGTTTCTCCTTGATCCTGCTGCTGTCCGCATGGACGGCAGCCGCGACTGCGCAGTACGAAGAAGAAATCGACGTGATCCAGGTCACCGCGACGCGCAGGGAGACCGAATCGGAAAACGTCTCCGCGGCACTGACACTGGTAGGCGAGGACAAGATCGAAGCCAGCAAGCTGGTGACGGACGCCCTGCTGATGGAACCCGGCATATTCCTGCAACAGACGACGCCCGGGCAGGGCGCGGCAATCGTCCGCGGCCTGAAAGGTTCCGAGGTGCTTCATCTCGTCGATGGATTCCGGCTCAATAACGCGATCTTTCGCAACGCACCGACGCAATACCTGGCGCTCGTGTCCACCGGCGGCGTGGACAGGATAGAGGTCGTTCGCGGCGCACCGGCATCGCTCTACGGCAGCGATGCCGTCGGCGGCGTCGTCCAGGTACTGAGCCGGGTTCCGTCTTTCGACAGCGCCGGCTCCAGGGGCACTGCCTACCTCGCTTATGACACCGCGGAGCTCGGCAAGATGATTCGCGGCTCTTTCGAGGCCGGCAATGAACGCCTTGCTGGCATCGTCAGCGCCGAGTATCTCGACACCGGCAATCGTCGCATCGGCGGCGGGCAGCGGATAGCGCCCAGTTCCTATGCTGCGAAAGGTGCACGTTTCGCACTCTCAGCGACGCCGGACGAAGACTCTAGCTGGCTTCTCGATCTGCAATTTGCACGGCAACCGTCGACCCCACGAGTCGACGAACTCGTGCCTGGATTCGGGCAGACCGAGCCCTCGTCGGAGGAATTTTTCTTCTCACCCAACGATCGATTGTTTGCACACCTGCGGCATTCGCGAAACGAGTGGCTGTGGTCGGCAGACTGGACATTCGACGCCGGCTGGCAACGAATTGTCGATGACCGCATATCGCGAAGTTTCGGTTCACAGCTTCGCCACCTCGAAGAAAACAGCAGCGACCTTTTCGGATTAACGGTGAGTGCCGCGAAGGAAATGAATAATGGTTCCTGGATAGTCGGTATCGACTATTACCACGACAGGGTCGATAGCCAGCGAATGGAACAGGATATCGTGAGCGGGCAGACGCAATCCGTCCAAGCTCGATTTCCGGATGGATCAACGGTCGATCATTTTGCGATTTATGGCAACGTCCTGCGCAAACTCGGCGATCGGCATTCGATATCGGGAGGGCTGCGCTTCAGCGCAATTGAAACGGACCTCCAGGTGTCATCGACGGACCAGGACGATATCAGTGCCGACATCGGCTGGTTGTTCGATGTAATGCCGGGGACTCAGTTAACGGCAAACATCGGCTACGGTTTTCGCGCGCCAAACGTGTTCGACCTGGGCACGCTCGGCGAGCGACCGGGCAATCGCTTCAATATCCCTAACCCGAATCTGGAATCCGAGCACATCACGCAGTTCGATTTCGGTCTCAAGCATCATCGGGAGCTGTGGGACATTGAATTGACGTTGTTCACCCTGCATTACACGGATCGCATCGCCTCCGTGCTGACCGGTGCCGTCACGACGGACGGCAGGGATGTCGTGCAAAGCCAGAATGTTTCGAGCGCGGACATCCGCGGGATCGAGGGATACGTACACATCGTGGTAACCCACTCGCTGACCGCCGACCTGATTGTGAATTACGTTTACGGGGAGCAAAGCGAAAACGACGGCACGGAGCAACCGGCTGATCGGGTCCCGCCATTCAATGGGAGGCTGTCATTCCAGTACCGCGCAAATGATGCGCTGCTGATCGAACCTTATTTTCTGTTCGCCGGCTCTCAGGATCGCTTGAGTCCGCGCGACGTGCAGGACGTAAGAATAGACCCAGGCGGCACGCCGGGCTGGATGACCACGAACATCGCGGCTACCTGGCAGGCCGGTGAGCGATGGCGGGCGTCGGCACGGGTCGAAAATATTTTCGACAAGCGCTACCGCATGCACGGATCGGGTATCGATGCGACGGGCCGGAACCTGATGCTCAGCCTGCAGCTTTCCTGGTAAAAAAGGGTCGAACCGCATTTTTCGAAAAATGCG
>JBFFKF010000006.1:0-52300 GCA_041555515.1 Woeseiaceae bacterium | reverse complement strand
GTTTCTAGGCCGCGTGGATCTCCAAATTGCTCTGCTATATTCGCTACAAATTGGCGTTTTTGGTACTCGCTGTAAGCTAAGTACCCGACGCCTGCGGCGATGATAAGCAGCAATACGATGACTAGGTTTTTCGTTGATTGGTCCATAGCTGAGCCTTTCGTAAGAATTGGGCGTTCGTCCGCTTTGGGTCGTTAGCGGCCCTTTGGACCAAGTCTAGCTGAATGTCCGCTTTCGGGGGCAAAGCGGACATTAGGTTGTTTCAGAATCGGTCAAAATTAGGGTCCGCTTTTGGCCATAAGCCTAAGTCCGGAGCCGCTCTGCTTCGATAATTAAGCTATTGCGGCTTCAATCGCACTTCGCGGGCAAATACAGTGCCGAGGAATTGTGTGTCTGCTGTTGACTGCAGGCGCCCGAGTCGTTCTTGAAATTCCGGCGTATCAATTGTTTCTGCGTCAATCGCCGCCCAGTCTTTCCAAAACGTGTCGTAGGATGCCATGTTCGGGAAAATTTCTATGACCATGATGTTCCAGTCATCCGGACTGGATGACCATTTTGTCAGCACCTTATAGTCGACCAAAACATCCTTCTTAACAGCCAGCTTCAACTGGTGCTCCCAGGCTGTTGCGATGTTCTTCAGGTGCATTTCGGTTTTGCCCGGCGCCGCTCGGAAGGTCATGATTTGCCATACCGGACCTTCTTCATATGTCTCCAGGGCCACACGTGCTGTCTGACCGTATGCGGGCGGGTGAACAGTCAAAAATCCGACAATCATGACGAGGGCAATTAGGATGCTCTTGATCTCCTGTTTCATGCGGGGCCACCTTAGGCTTGTGTTATGTGGTTGCAATATTATTGTGAATGTCGACTAAGCGGTCCACTGGCCGGCTTTTCTCAATGGGGCAGGCAAGCGAATACAGGCTGAACGTCCGCTTTCGGGGGGCAAGCCGGAAGGTTTTTTTATGCTCGGCTTCGCTCGTATTGCTGTTGCAGGTCCTCGAGCTCTGACCAGCGCTCCAGAGCCAGGTCCAGCGCCTGCTGTGACGCGGCAAATTCCTGCAGCACCGGCCCGGTTTGCGCGTGCTCCTGCGAGTAAAAATCGCTGGCCGAGATTTGTTTTAGCAGTTCGTCGATCCTCGTCTCCAGCTTGTCGATTTCTTCCGGAAGCCGGTCGAGTTCCCGTTGCTCATTGAAAGTCAGTTTCTTCGGCTTTTGTTTGTCCCGGCTGTCCCCATGTTTGGCAGAAGCGCGCGTTTCCATGTTCGGGTCATCGACTTCCGCAAGTGCTTTGCCCTGGCGCAACCAGTCGGAATAGCCGCCGGCATACTCCTGTAGCACGCCGTTTTCTTCGAAAACGATGGTGCTGGTCACTACATTGTCCAGGAATTCCCGGTCATGGCTGACGATGATCAAGGTGCCGTTGTAATCGGTAAGACGCTGTTCGAGAACTTCGAGAGTCTCCATGTCCAGGTCGTTGGTCGGTTCGTCGAGAACGAGAAGGTTTGCCGCTTGCGTGAACAACTTGGCGAGAATGACGCGGTTTCGCTCACCCCCGGAGAGTGCTTTTACCGGCATCGTCGATCGCTTTGGAGAAAACAGAAAGCCCTTCAGATAGCCGATGATGTGCCTGTCCTTGCCATGCAGTTTTATATAAGTGCGGCCGCTTCCGACGTTGTACGCAACGGATTTCTCCTCATCCAGCGTTTCGCGCATCTGGTCGAAATAACCGACCTCGAGATTTGTTCCGTGCTTGATGGTGCCGGACTGCGGCTCGATGTCGCCCAGTAACAGGCGCAACAGGGTCGTTTTGCCGACTCCGTTATTACCGAGGATGCCTATACGATCACCGCGCGTGATTTTTATGGAGAAATTTTCGATTAACGGTTCATCGCCGAATCGATACCTGACGTTCTTGGCGCGAATAACCTTGCGTCCGGACTGCTCCGCTTCTTCGATATGAATACGCGCGCCGTGTTCCGGCTTGATTCGTTTGGCGCGTTCCTCGCGCATTTTCTCGAGCGCCCTGACACGGCCTTCATTGCGCGTACGGCGTGCCTTGATGCCCTGCCGGATCCAGATTTCCTCTTCTTCCAGTTTCTTGTCGAACAGGGTATTGGCGCGGAATTCCGCTTCCAGCGCTTCTTCCTTGCGCCGCAGGTAATTGTCGAAATCACCTGGCCAGCTCGTCAGCGAGCCGCGATCGATCTCGACGATTCTCGTTGCCAGGCGCTTGAGAAACGCCCGATCGTGAGTAATGAACAGCACGGAACCGTCGTAGGAGCGGACGATGTTCTCGAGCCATTCGATCGTAACGATGTCGAGATGATTGGTCGGCTCGTCCAGTAACAGCAGGTCCGGTTTTTGCACCAGCGCACGGGCGAGTGCGACGCGCCGCTGCCAGCCGCCGGATAGCTCATTAATCTTTCTGTCCGCGGGCAGGCCCAGTTCCGAGATGACGGCATCGACCCGCTGCTCGATGTGCCAGCCACCGTGGGTATCGATCTGGCGATGCAGCTCCTCGAGTCGTCGCATGCCGGCCCGATCCAGCGCTTCGGCAGAACGCTGCCGGTACTCGTCGAGGAGCGCCTGGATGCCGCTCAATCCCGATTTCACGACCTCGCGAACACCCCGGTCCTGCGCATTGAGTAACGTCTGCGCGAGCTGGCTCACGACGAGGCCCGTATGGCGCAGGATTTCACCGGAATCGGGCTCGATCTCGCCCGTGATGAGCCTGAATGTCGTCGACTTGCCGGCGCCGTTACGGCCGATCAGGCACACACGCTCGTCGGGCTCGATCGCCAGGTCCGCGTCGCGCAGGATCAGCTGCTCGCCGAATTTCAGCGACACCTTGTCAAAACGTATCAGCGACATGCGTATCGGGCCCCAAGAGCCGGCAAAACGGCAAGGATACACGGTGTGGGCAATCAGTGATTTAGCGGGTCCCAAGGATTGAACAAATCCGGTTGCGGCCTTAGGGTCTCGATATGAGCCGTTTTTGGTGATACCGGTGGACGACGAGAAGATAATCGAGCTGCAGGAAAAACTGGCCCACCAGGAGCACATGCTGTCGTTGCTGAACGAAGCGTTGAGCAACCAGCAGGCACAGATCAGCAAGCTGGAGGCGTTGTGCCAGTCCCTGGTCGAGAGAATTCGCACCCTGGCAGAAGCCGGCCCGGATGATGAAGAGGGCGACCAACGCCCACCGCACTATTGAGCTGGTTCTGGCACAAGGATACACCGATGAGCAAAACACATTTCCCCGACCTGATCCGGCAGCTTCCGGAATTCGAAGGACCATTCGATGCCTATCACCTTGACGCAAACGACTGCGAGGTCCTGTTTGCCTCGTACCCGGGCGGCACGTCGATCGAGCCGCATACGCATCCGACACGCAACGTCGGGGTCATCACCGAGGGTGAATTATTCTTGACTGTAGGTGGCGTCGAGAGCCGTTACGGGCCCGGTGACTGGTATCACATCAACGCGAATGAAGAACACGCGGCCAGATTCGAGGTCGACACCTCGGAAATCGAATTCTGGTTCACCGTCTAGGAAGTCATCACCGGAAACCGCCATGCAAAAAAAATCGCTGCAATATGCCTGGATGGTCATATTCCTCGCTGTATTTATCTGGTCGGGAGTGAACCCGAAGGATTATCCGACCTGGCTTCTCGAAGTGTTTCCCGCAGCAATCGGAGCCGGCATCATCTGGTACACGCGCGACGCATATCCGCTGACGCAGCTTACCTATATCCTGATCTTGATTCATTGCATCATCCTCATGGTCGGTGGCCACTACACTTACGCGGAAGTCCCGCTGTTCGACTGGATCAAGGACGAGCTGGGGCAGACGCGAAACAATTACGACAAACTCGGCCATTTCGCGCAGGGTTTCATCCCGGTCATCATTGCCCGCGAGATCGTCATTCGAAACAAAGTGTTTAACAGCAGTGGCTGGCGCGACTTTTTCATTGTTTGTCTTTGTCTCGGCATCAGTGCGTTTTACGAATTGATCGAGTGGTGGGTCGCATTGTTATCCAAGGAGGCGGCTGAGTCTTTTCTCGGTACACAGGGTTATATTTTCGACACGCAGTCGGACATGATGTATGCGCTCGTGGGGGCGGTGCTGGGACTCCTGCTGCTCGGGAAGTTGCACGATAAGCAATTACTGGCGAATGGTTACATCGACCCCGCGCCAGACGGCGGTGACTCTTGAGAGAAATCGAAATCGAACTTGCGGGCCGCGAGCACCTGACCGCGATTCCGGCCATAGAGTTGGCAGCATCCGCAATGTTTTCCGAAGCGGATCTGCCGCTTCACATCCGTTACCGTGTTACCGACAAGGATCTCTTGCACGAGGCGCAACGGGATTCACGCCTGTGGGTGGCGTTGACCGATGAGCGTATACCTGTCGGCTTTGCCATGACCGACATCATTGACGGTGTGGCACACCTCGATGAGATGGACGTTATTCCAGCGTTCGGCAGACAGGGCATTGGCACGCGACTCCTCGATACGATTATCAAGTGGGCAAGGGACAGTCATTTTCCATCGCTTACGCTGGTTACCTTCCGCCACCTGCCGTGGAATGCTCCTTTCTATAAGAAAATGGGATTTGAATCGATCGCTGATTGCGAAATCGGTGCAGGGCTTGCGGGCCTGCTGCAGGAAGAAGGTAATGCCGGAATCGACCTGGCCAAGCGAGTCTGCATGAAACTGGATCTGGCAGCAGGATGAGCCGGCCCGCAGGCAAAACAAGGCTCACCTGCGTAGCGCTGCTGGCGTTGGCGATCCCGCTCAGCGCTTGCACGCGCGGCGCGACGCCGGCGGTGAAGCCGGGCGAATGCGTGATCCTGCTGCACGGTCTCGCAAGAACCGCGCTATCCATGCACCCGATGAAACGCATGCTGGAAAATAGCGGATACGATGTGGCTAATGTCGACTATCCCTCTCGCGACCACCGCATTGAGGTCCTCGCACCGATGGCGATCGAGGACGGGCTCAGGCAATGCAACGGAAAGCCGGGAACATCGACCGTGCATTTCGTCACGCATTCGCTCGGCGGCATCCTGGTGCGTCTCTATACCTCAGACAACGCGATCGACAATCTCGGCCGCGTCGTCATGCTCGCGCCACCCAACCAGGGCAGCCAGGCGGTAGACGAACTGGCGGATACTCCGGGCTTTGACTGGTTGAACGGGCCCGCCGGTTACCAGCTCGGCAAGGGAGCCGACAGCGTGCCGTTACAGCTCGGTAGCCCGGATTTCGATTTCGCGGTCATCGCCGGAAACCGCAGCATCGACCCGATTACCTCGGCAGTGCTGCCCGACCCGGACGATGGCCGGGTCTCGGTCGCCGATACGCGCCTCGACGGCATGCGGGATTTCATCGTTGTTCCGGTCAGTCATGCGTTGATCATGCAGGATCGTGAGGTGTTCCGGCTGGTCCGGAACTATCTCGCGCACGGCAGTTTCAAACCCGACTGAAAGTCGGGCCCGCGGTCCGAACATGACGGCCAAACGTTGCGCATACCTGACGATGGAAGACCAGGAAGGCTGGTCGATCGACGCGGAGCTCGCCTTCCCGCCCTTGCAGGCGATGGGATGGTCGATCGACGCACTGCCGTGGCGAACCGAAAAGGTCGACTGGAATTCATTCGACGCGGTCTATGTCGGCACGCCATGGGATTACCCGGAGGATCCCGGGCGCTTCATGCAGGTCCTGGAATCCATCGATCGTTCGCACGCAGTTCTCATAAACGATATGCAACTCGTCTCCTGGTCGATACCGAAAACCTACCTGAGGGACCTGGAAAACAGGGGTATCGCAATCGTTCCGAGCATCTGGAGCGAGCAGTATGAGCCCGGCGTGCTCGACGCTGCGTTCAACCGGTTTGCCGCTGCAAGAATCATCATCAAGCCGGTCATCAGCACCAACGCAACCGATACCTATCTGATCGCTCGACGGGAAGTCACAGGACTCGAAGCGGAGCTGTGCGAGACTTTTACAAATCGTCCCTGCGTGATACAGCCATTCATGGAGAACATACAGTCGGAAGGAGAGTATTCGCTGTTTTATTTCAATCGCGAATTCAGCCACGCGATCCGCAAGACGCCAAAGCAAGGTGACTTTCGAGTCCAGGAAGAGCATGGCGCGACGCTGGTCGCGCTGGACCCGGAGCCGTCGCTGCAGGTAGCAGGCGATCGAGTCCTGCGCCTGGTCGAGCCGATTCCGGTTTATGCACGCGTGGACTTTGTTCGTGACCAGGAAAATCGGTTTCTACTCATGGAACTCGAACTGGTCGAACCATCCATGTATCTTCGAATGGACGAAATGGCGCCGGAGCGCTTTGCCAGAGCGTTCGACGAATATTTCACAAAAGTATCGGGGAACTGAGCAATCATGGGAAACAAAAACAACACGGCATTCGTGTATCTGGTGCTCTTGTCATTTTTCTCTGCCAGTCATGCAGACGAAGCAACCGTCAGGGTCACGATGACGACGAGTCAGGGCGACATCGCTATCGACCTGTATCTCGACAAAGCGCCGATCACAGCGGGAAATTTCCTGAGGCTCGTCGACGGCGGACACCTGCAAGGCGGCAGCTTTTATCGAGTGGTTAGCTACGAAAACGACAACGGCAATCCGAAGATCGAGGTCATCCAGGGCGGGCTGGGCGGCGAAAGCGAGAGTCCCTTCGGCCCGATCGAGCACGAAACGACGGAGCAAACCGGGATCCTGCACGAGGATGGCGTAATCTCGATGGCGCGCGGCGATGTCGGCACGGCCAGTTCGGAGTTTTTCATCTGTATCGGGAACCAGCCGGGGCTCGATTACGGCAACCTGCGCAACCCGGATCAGCAGGGCTTTGCGGCATTCGGACGGGTCGTGAGTGGGATGGACGTCGTCAAGCGAATTAATACATTGCCGGCAGACGCGCCGAGCGAATCCGATTACACGAGAGGCCAGATTCTAAGTAACCCTGTCGACATCCTTAGCGTTCGACGCGCCGATTAGGCAGATACACAAAGCACTTTAAGGAGCGAACACACCGATAAGAGATCTGTCATGGGGAATAACCTGACCCTGTCGTTGCTGCAGTCGCCCATTTCCAGTGCCCGACCAAGGCTCACGGTTCGTTTTCGGTTTAACCTCGGCGTGCTACTGCTCGCCCGCTTGACTCCTAATGATACGGTTACGGCCTGCTGCCTTTGCCTCCAGTAATGCCCGATCTGCCTGAGAGATTAGCTTGCGCGCCGAGTCCTCACCGTCGCACCACTCCGCTACGCCGATGCTTACGGTCATGCGCTCTTTGTTCCCGTCCAGCGTGGTCTCAGCGACTACCGAGCGCACCCGTTCCGCAAACGTGATCGCTCCGTCAATCCGTGTCTCCGGAAGGACAATCAAGAACTCCTCGCCACCGTAGCGACCCAGGTGGTCATGCGTGCGGCAAGCCCCGGAGATTACTCGTGCAATCCTTTGCAGGACCTTGTCTCCGAATTGGTGTCCATACTTATCATTGAATTTCTTAAAGTGGTCCAGGTCGAGCATGAGGCATGAGAGGGCGTTGCCATAACGCCTGGCGCGCTCCACCTCCGAGTCGAGGATCTCGAGGATTGCGCGCCGGTTGAGAATGCCTGTCAGCGAATCGATACGCGCCAGTTTCTCGGCATCAAGCCTCTCTTTCTCAAGGGCTGCCATAACAGTTCGAATCTGCCGGTCTTTTGGACGCACGAACGCAAAGTAGGCAATTATTGCGACGATGACGGCCAGCAAACCGGCATCCACCAGGGCAAGCTGCCAATCGGCAAGCTGCAGTCCTAGCCACTCGAAGCCCAGCATGATAAGCAGCTCGATCGCGAGCATCACGAGTGCGATCTTGATAATGGTCGAACCAAAGCCCCCGGGGGGCGGCAACGAAGGCTGCGTCATGTGGGCGTATCGCTTGTCATGCGCGTTGTTTTTGTCGTCCGCCGTTCAGAAGAGGCTGCAGATACTGGCCCGTGAACGACGCCTTGATGTCGGCAACGTCCTCCGGCGAGCCGGTCGCGATGACCTCACCGCCGCCATCGCCGCCTTCCGGTCCGAGATCGATGATCCAGTCTGCCGTCTTGATGACATCGAGGTTGTGTTCGATGACGACAACCGTATTGCCCCTGTCACGCAGGCGGTGCAATACGGCAAGCAACTGTTCGATGTCGTGAAAGTGCAGGCCGGTCGTCGGTTCGTCCAGGATGTACAACGTGCTGCCGGTATCGCGTTTTGACAGTTCCTTGGCCAGCTTGACGCGTTGCGCCTCGCCGCCGGACAGGGTGGTCGCATTCTGGCCGAGCCTGATGTAGGACAGGCCCACGTCCATCAGGGTCTGCAGTTTCTTGGCAATGGCCGGAACGTTCCTGAAAAATTCCGATGCATCCTCGACGGTCATCTCGAGGACTTCGTGGATGTTCCTGCCCTTGTAACGGATCTCGAGCGTTTCGCGGTTGTAGCGCTGTGCCCGACAGACATCGCAGGCAACGTAGATGTCCGGCAGGAAATGCATCTCGACCTTGATGACGCCGTCTCCCTGGCAGGCTTCGCAGCGTCCACCTTTGACATTGAAGCTGAAACGGCCCGGCATGTATCCGCGCGACCGGGCTTCGGGCGTGCCGGCGAACAGCTCGCGGATCGGTGTGAACAGGCCACTGTAAGTCGCGGGGTTGGACCTCGGCGTTCTGCCTATCGGGCTCTGGCTGATGTCGATCACGCGATCGATCAGGTCGAGACCGGTGATTTCCTCGTGCGGTGCCGGGTTGCGGCTGTTGCGGTTCAGAGCTTCCGCAACTGCCTTGTAAAGCGTGTCATTGATCAGGGTCGATTTGCCGGAACCGGACACGCCGGTCACGCAGGTCATCAGCCCGAGCGGGATCGAGACGTCGATATTCTTCAGGTTATTACCGGTCGCGCCGCGGATACCCAGTTGACGACTCTTGTCCACGTCGGTCCGCCGCTCGGGAATCGCGATGGCACGCCTGCCGGACAGGTACTGACCGGTCAGGGATTGCGGCTCCTGCATGATGACCTCGGGTTTGCCGGCCGCCACGACCTGGCCGCCATGCACCCCGGCGCCCGGCCCGAGATCGATGATGTGATCGGCGGACATGATTGCTTCTTCATCATGTTCGACGACGATGACGGTATTGCCGATGTCGCGCAGGTGGAGCAAGGTTCCCAGCAAACGCTGGTTGTCCCGCTGATGCAGGCCGATCGAGGGCTCGTCGAGTATGTACATCACGCCGACGAGGCCGGAACCGATCTGGCTGGCGAGGCGAATGCGTTGCGCTTCGCCGCCGGACAAGGTCTCGGCGCTGCGGTTTAAAGACAGGTAGTCGAGTCCGACGTCACTCAGGAAACCGAGGCGTTCGCTGATTTCCTTGACGATCTTGTCGGCGATTTTGGCGCGCCAGCCTTCGAGTTCGAGCGATTCGAAAAAATTTCGCGCGTAGCCGACCGACATCTCGCTGATCTCGGGTAGCGACAGATCGGCGACGAACACGTTGCGCGCCGACCGGTTAAGCCGCGTGCCGCCGCACTCGGGACACGGCTGGCTGTTGAGGAAGCGCGCCAGTTCCTCGCGGACCGCGCTCGATTCGGTTTCCCGGTAACGCCGCTCGAGGTTGGGTATCACGCCCTCGAAGCGATGCCGTTGCTTGATCTCGAGGCCGCGGGAATTTGCATAACGAAATTCGATCTTTTCCTTGCCGCTGCCGTACAAAATGACGTCGCGGAGTTCGTCTTCCAGCTCATTGAATGGCGTTTCAATATCAAACTCGTAGTGATCGGCCAGGCTCTGGATCATCTGGAAGTAATAGGTGGTCTTACGGTCCCAGCCGCGAATCGCGCCTCCGGCGAGCGACAGGTCGGAATTGACGACGACGCGATCCGGGTCAAAAAACTGTTTGACGCCGAGACCGTCGCAGGCCGAGCATGCGCCAGTCGGGTTGTTGAACGAAAACAGGCGCGGTTCGAGCTCGGTCAGGCTGTAGCCGCAGATGTTGCAGGCAAAGCGATCCGAGAAGACGAGCTCTTCCTGGCCATGCTCTTCCATGAAGCCGATGCGTGCGACACCGTCGGCAAGTCGCAGCGCGGTCTCGAAGGATTCGGCCAGGCGCTGCTTGATATCACTCTTGACCTTGAAACGATCGACTACCGCGTCGATGTTATGTTTGCGTCGCAGGTCGAGTTTCGGCGGGTCGTCCAGCTCGTAAACTTCGCCGTTGATGCGGGCACGGATAAATCCCTGCGCCTGCAGGTCCTGCATGAGCTGCACGTGCTCGCCCTTGCGCTCGACGACGACCGGCGCCAGCAACATCAGCCGACTGCCATCCGGCATTGCCAGCACCTGGTCCACCATCTGGCTAACTGTTTGCGCCTCGAGTGGCACGCCGTGATCCGGGCAGCGCGGTATGCCGGCACGGGCATACAGCAGGCGCAGGTAATCGTAAATTTCGGTGACCGTGCCGACTGTCGATCGCGGATTGTGCGAGGTGGATTTTTGCTCGATGGAAATGGCTGGCGACAGGCCGTCGATGTGGTCGACATCGGGTTTTTCCATCATCGACAGGAATTGCCGCGCATAGGCGGACAGCGATTCGACATAGCGCCGCTGCCCCTCGGCATAGATCGTATCGAACGCGAGCGATGATTTACCGGATCCTGAAAGACCGGTGAAAACGATCAAATTATCGCGCGGCAGACTCAGGTCGAGATTCTTCAGGTTGTGCGTTCGCGCGCCGCGAATGTCGATGGATTTCATGCTTCGAAGAGAAAACGGCAAACAACCTGCTAATATACGCCGCCGCGTAACTGCGGCGCAAAGGCGGGGTGCGTTAAAACAATAATGATCAAGCAAATCAGCCAGTTTTTTGCCGTAATGCTGCCGGTCGAGCGGCGCGCCATTTCGGTGGTTGCGCTCATCGCGATGTGCCGCATGTTCGGTTTGTTTGCGCTTTTGCCGGTGCTCGCGGTATTTGCGGCCGATCTGGAGGGCGCTACACCGGCATTGGTCGGACTGGCAGTCGGCGCTTATGGCCTGACGCAGGCGGCGTTGCAGATCCCTTTCGGTGCACTGTCCGACCGGATCGGCCGGGTGCCGGTCATATTATTCGGCCTCGCGCTGTTTGCCGCGGGCAGCATTCTCGCGGCCCGCAGCGACAGCATCTATGTCGTCATTGGCGGCCGCCTGTTACAGGGTGCAGGAGCAATCTCGGCAACCTTCACGGCACTCCTGGCCGATGCCACCCGCGAGGAAATACGCACCCGATCCATGGCGGTGCTCGGGATCGCGATAGGCAGCTCGTTTCTCCTGGCATTGGTAATCGGGCCGGCGATCGCCGCGGCGCTCGGCGTGCGCTCGCTTTTCTGGCTGGCCGCGATATTGGCGGGACTTGCCGCGCTGCTGCTTACGCTGTTACCGCGGGGCATCCAGAGGCCGGCACGGCAGCCCGATCGGCAGATCGCCGCAGCGTTCCGACCGGACCTGCTGCAGCTCGATCTTTATATTTTCGTCCTGCACGCCCTGTTGACCGCGAGCTTCGTGGCATTGCCGTTCCTGCTTCGAAACGAACTGCAGGTGCCGGTTGCCGATCAGTGGCAGATCTATACCGCTGCGCTCCTGGCATCGTTAATCGGCACGGTGCCGCTGATCATTAGCGATGAGCGCAAGGGCAAGACATCGACATTCACCACGGCAATCTTGCTGCTCCTGTGCGGACAGATGATCCTGGCATTCGCCGGCTTCAACCTGGGCCTGGTCGCTTTCGCGCTTGCGATTTTCTTTGCCGGCTTCAATTTCCTGGAGGCGGGACTGCCGGCGAGGCTCTCCATTCGGGCTGCAGGCGATTTGCGCGGCGCATCGCTGGGCGTATTTTCCAGTTCCCAGTTTCTGGGGGCATTTGCCGGCGGCCTGATCGGCGGCCGCTTCCTCTCGGGCGGCAATCCGTCCACGGTTTTCCTCGTCTGCGCGCTGCTCGCGGCAATCTGGCTGCTCGTGCACGGATTTGCCGCCGCAAGCCATCGCGGCTAGAAGCCCTCCCGGACTGCCGATCGGTGCTACCCTAAATGCGGGTTTTTGCCTGATTTCAGGCTGGTATTTGACCGGGCAGGCCCTAAAATACGTAGCCCCCATTGGGGGCCATAAAACTATCAATACAGGGGACCACAATGGCCCGCGGAATAAATAAGGTAATCATCGTCGGCAATCTCGGGAACGACCCGGACACCCGGGCCATGCCGAGTGGCACGACCGTCACCAACCTGAGTGTGGCGACCAACGAGTCCTGGAAGGACAAGCAGACCGGTGAACAAAAAGACCGCACCGAGTGGCACAAGGTCGCCATGTTCGGCCGCCTGGCCGAAATCGCGGCCGAGTACCTGAGAAAGGGCTCGCAGGTGTATATCGAAGGCAGGCTGCGCACACGAAAGTGGCAGGACCAGAATGGCAACGATCGCTGGACGACCGAGATCATTGCCGACGAAATGCAGATGCTGGGCGGTCGCAGCAGCGCGGGCGCGCCCGCGATGTATGATTCAGCGCCCCCGGAAGCGCCGCCACCTGGAGGTGGGGGCGACGATTTCGACGACGACATTCCCTTCTAGAGTCGCGCGACATCACGTAGCCAATGTCAAAGAAGCTCTTTGTCAGAACCATGGGCTGTCAGATGAACGAGTACGACTCGGAAAAGATGGCGGACGTTCTGCGGGAATCGCATGGTTTCAAGCTGACGGATAATCCCGAAGAAGCGGATTTGTTACTGGTCAACACCTGTTCGATCCGGGAAAAGGCGCAGGAAAAAGTATTTTCCGAACTCGGCCGCTGGCGAGCGTGGAAGGACAAACGGCCCGAACTCATGATTGGCGTCGGCGGCTGTGTCGCCAGCCAGGAAGGCACGGGCATCAACAGGCGGGCGCCGTTTGTCGATCTCGTATTCGGACCGCAAACACTGCATCGGTTGCCGCAGATGCTCGACGAGGTGCGGCGGACCGGCGAACCGGTAATCGATACATCGTTTCCCGAAATCGAAAAATTTGACCGCCTTCCCGAACCGCGAGCTGAAGGGCCAACTGCTTTCGTTTCAATCATGGAGGGTTGCAGCAAATACTGCACCTTCTGCGTCGTGCCGTACACACGCGGCGAGGAAATAAGCCGGCCGCTTGACGACGTGGTAACCGAAGCAGTCAACCTGGCGAAGCAGGGCGTGCGTGAGATAAACCTGCTGGGGCAGAACGTCAACGCCTATCTCGGTCCGATGCACGACGGTCAGCTGGCGGACCTGGCGACACTTATTTATTACATCGCTGCGATTGACGGCATCGATCGCATTCGCTTTACGACATCACATCCGCGCGAGTTCACCGACAGCCTGATCCAGGCGTATGCGGAAATTCCGAAACTGGCGAATTTCCTGCACCTGCCGGTCCAGCATGGATCGGATCGCATACTGTCGCGCATGAAGCGCGGTCATACGGCGATCGAATACAAGCAGAAACTACGCAAGCTCAGAGAAGTCAGGCCGGACATATCGATTTCTTCGGACTTTATCGTCGGTTTTCCGGGCGAAAGCGACAGCGATTTCGCGGCGACGATGCAGCTCATCGCCGATGTCGGATTCGACCAGTCATTCAGTTTCATCTACAGCGCGCGGCCCGGAACGCCGGCGGCCAGTTTTGCCGATGAGACGCCGATGGCAGTAAAGAAAGAGCGGCTCGCCGTCTTGCAGCAAAGAATCAGGGATCAGGCCATGGAAATCAGCCGCGCCATGGTCGGATCCGTGCAATCCGTGCTCGTCGAGAAGCCATCGAAAAAGGATTCCCGGCAGCTTACAGGACGTACCGAGAATATGCGCTGGGTCAATTTCGACGCCGATCCGTCCTGCATCGGCCAGTTCGTGGACGTCCTGATTACCGAGGCGCTGCCAAACTCCCTGCGTGGCCGGCTGGTCGGCAACAGGGCTGTGGCCTGAAGAGCCCAAGCCGCCAATACGTGAACTTATTCACTTCCAACACACTCTATGAAGCGGTAGGCTAACTACTAGCGCGATTATCGAGTAGAGGACCAAACTTCAAACCTTGAACGCTGTAACAATATCCCGGGACGTAGTCCTGGAACCCGCCGACAATAACCGTCTTGCCAATCTTTGCGGACAGTTTGACGAGCACATACGCCAGATCGAACGCCGCCTCAAGGTAGAAATCTCCAGCCGCGGAAACCAGTTTCGTATCACCGGAAAACCGGGCGCTGCGCAGATTGGACAGGACGTCATTCAATCCTTGTTTCGCCTGACAAGCAGCGAACGGCTGGATCCGGAGCGTGTGCATATCTGTTTGCAGGAGCTGACCATGAATGATGGTGATGCCTCGGAAATTGCCAAGGTGACCGAAGAAGACGAGGAAAGCCTGTTCGAAATTCAGACACGCCGAAAACTCGTGCGTGCACGAGGCGCAAACCAGCGAAATTATCTAAAGAATATTCGCAACTACGATCTGGCCTTCGGGATCGGCCCGGCCGGCACCGGCAAAACCTATCTTGCGGTCGCCAGTGCTATCGACGCATTCGAGCACGAGCAGGTAAGCCGAATCATCCTGGTGCGGCCGGCAGTAGAGGCTGGCGAGCGTCTCGGATTTCTACCGGGTGATATGTCGCAGAAAGTCGATCCTTACCTGCGACCGATGTACGACGCGCTTTACGACATGCTTGGCCCCGAACAGGTCGGTCGCCTGATCGAAAAGAACATGATCGAAATAGCGCCGCTGGCTTTCATGCGCGGCCGTTCCCTGAACGATTCATTCGTCATTCTCGATGAAGCGCAAAATACCAGTGTCGCCCAGATGAAGATGTTTTTGACCAGGATCGGCTTCGGCTCCAAGGCGGTAGTCACCGGTGACGTCACACAAATTGACCTGCCTGCCGGACAAAAGTCGGGCCTCAAAAATGCGGTCGAAATACTGAACGACGTCGACGGTGTCGCATTTACCTGGTTTACGCCTAATGACGTCGTCCGCCATGAATTGGTGCAACGAATCGTAGAAGCATACGAAGCGAACGGTAACGGCAAGAAATCCTGATCCGGATGTCTGATGCCCGTTCCCGTCCAAGTTGATGTGCAGGTCGCGGCAGACCTGTCAGATGTGCCCGCCGAGTCCGATATCCGGGACTGGCTCGCGAAGGTCGTGGCCCATGTCGGCGCAGGAACCCGGCGCAATATCGAGATCTCCGTGAGAATCGTCGACGAAACGGAAGGCCGGGCCCTGAACAGGCAGTATCGCGATCAGGACCACGCCACCAATGTATTGTCTTTTCCGGCATCGGAGGCGGATCTGAAGGAGCCTCCGCCCGAATTGCCGCTGGCGCTCGGCGACATCGTCATCTGCGGGCCGGTGGCGGCTCGTGAGGCCAGTGAGCAGCGCAAGAAGGCTGCGGATCACTGGGCCCACCTGCTCGTGCACGGTGCCTTGCACCTCATGGGATATGACCATGAAACGGACCAGGAAGCGCGCGAAATGGAGGCCCTGGAGGCCCGTATTCTGGCGCTTGGGGGCGTGGAAAACCCTTATAAATCACAAGATTGAAACATTGCACACTATTGAAAAAATGGCTGCTGTTACAATATCCAGTTGCCGACGGGATCGGTTATCCCGGCAGGAGAGGTGATCAGACAAACCAGATGAACGACAAACCGCCCAGTACCAACGGCACAGGACCCACCGGAATATTCAAGCGCGTCCTCCGCGCGATCAAAGGTGAACCCTGGAGCCGAGAAGAAATCCACGATTTACTGCAACAGGCCGAGTCCGTCGATCCCGACGAACAGGAGATGCTCAGCGGCGTGCTGGAAGTCGCCGAGACCCAGGTACGCGAGGTCATGGTCCCCAGGTCCCAGATGGTCGTCATCGAGCGAGATCAGACGATCGACGATATGCTCAAGGTCATCATCGAGTCCGGTCATTCACGGTTTCCGGTAATCGGTGAAGATCGCGACGAGGTTGTCGGCATTCTCCTTGCCAAGGACCTGTTGAAACTTTTCGGCAATTCCTCGGAAACCCAAGCTGACATAGCCAAGTTCCTGCGGCCCGTGTCCGTAATCCCGGAATCCAAGCGGCTGAATGCGCTGCTCAAGGAGTTCCGCAACAGCCGCAACCACATGGCGATCGTCGTCGACGAATATGGTGGCGTATCCGGGTTGCTTACTATCGAAGATGTGCTCGAGGAAATCGTCGGTGAAATCGACGACGAGCACGATCCGAGACAAGCGAAGTATATCGAGCCGGATGTCGACGGAAACGGCCGGCCCTGTTTCGCAGTACGCGCACTGACCCGAATAGAGGATTTCAACGACTATTTCGGTTGCGACCTGACCGGCGACGATGATTATGAAACGATCGGCGGACTGGTCATGCACGAACTGGGTCGCTTGCCGCGTCTCGGCGAACGACTCTCCTATGGTGGCTTCGAATTTCGTGTCACCAAAGCCGATCGCCGCCGCATCGATGCGCTGCAAGTCAGCCGGATTCCGCAAGAGTCGATAGCTGCCGGCTGATCTGCGTGCCGGATTCATTCGCGCTGACTGAATTTCTCCGCGGCAACCCGAGCCGCGCAAAGTTTTTGTTTTTCGTTCTGGGCGCAGGCATGGTGTTGTCATTCGCGCCTTTCGGGCTGTACCTGCTGGCGCCTTTGCTGCCGCTACCGCTACTGTACGGTTTCCTGATTGCCAAGCCGCGCACTGCGGCCGGATACGGTTTCTGGTTCGGCGCAGGCATGTTCCTGGCAGGGACGTACTGGCTTTATAACTCCATCCATGTCTTTGGTGGCGCGCCGCTCGTCCTGGCGATTTTCCTGATGCTCGGGCTGGTCGCGATCATGGGACTTTATTACGCGGCTGCAGGCTGGTTGACCGCCAGGCTCAGTGACGGCAAGCCGCTACGATTCTTATTGGTGGCGCCGTCGGTCTGGGTGACTGTCGAATGGATTCGCGGCTGGTTCCTGACCGGCTTTCCCTGGCTCGCCATTGGCTACAGCCAGGTCGATTCGCCAATGATCGGCCTGGCGCCGGTGCTCGGTGTTTACGGCCTGTCGCTCGCCCTGGCATTCAGTGCCACTGCCTTGGTTGTTGCCACAACCGCAGGGCAAAAGCTTCGTTGGACTCTGGCGATTGTTGCGCTGGTTCCATGGATTGCCGGTTTTGCGATCACCGACATCGAATGGACCGAAGAAGACGGTCCGGCCGTTAGCATGACAATTGTGCAAGGCGGTGTTTCACAGGATCGTAAATGGCTGCCCGAACAGTTCCGGCCGACACTGGCAATGTATCGAAAATCACTGGCGGATAATCCGCACAGCGAGATCATCCTCTGGCCGGAAGTTGCGATCCCGTCCCTGCTGCACTATGTCGAAGACTACGTCAATACACTGCAGTCGGATCTTCGCGCCAATCGGCAGACACTTCTGTTCGGGATTCTCGAGCAGGACCAGGAAACGCAAGCCATTCATAACAGCGTCGTATTGCTCGACGGATCGGACCGGCAGGTGTATCGCAAACGCCATCTCGTGCCCTTCGGAGAATTTTTTCCGGTTCCGGATTTCGTGCGCGAATGGATGCGTCTGATGAGCCTGCCATATTCGGACATCATTGCCGGAGAAGCCGAACAGGATTTGTTGCGTACTCCTGGCGGTCAGCGGCTGTCTGTCGCGATCTGCTACGAGGATGCTTATGGCGCCGAGCAACTTTACGCATTGCCAGAGGCAAGCATGTTGATCAACGTCAGCAACGACGCATGGTTTGGTGACTCGATCGCGCCATACCAGCATCTGGAAATTGCGCGAATGCGCGCGATAGAAGTCGGGCGTCCGGTCGTGCGGGCAACCAATACCGGAGTCAGCACTTTCATCTCGGCGAATGGCGATCTGCGCGGCACCCTTGAACAATTCACCGAAGATTCCGCCAGTGCCGAGGTCATGCCGCGCCGCGGCCTGACCCCTTACGCGAGATTCGGCAACGTTCCCTGCGTCACCCTGGCCCTGCTGGTGATCGCCGCCTGTGCCCTGCGGGAGCTTGTAGCAGCCAGAAATCTGTCAAAAGATTGATATTTTGATCATATAAACAATTGTTTTTTAAATTAATTAAATAAAAGCTTGAATTTAATTCTATAGATCTATAGAATTTTCGGCTGATCCGAACCAAGCCAGCAGCCGGTGATGCCGAATACCGAAAACCAGAAATACCAGCAGCAGCGCCTGCAGGCGATCAAGTCTGCGGCGGCCGTGTTTGCCGAAAAAGGCTTCCACGGGTCGAGTACCCGGGACATAGCGGAACGCATGGGCATCAAGCAGGGCAGCCTTTATTACTACTTCAAGTCCAAGGAGGAAGCACTCGGCGAAGTTTGCCTGTTCGGCATCGAGGATTACGTAGAGCACATGAAAGTCATCGCTGCCAGCGATCAATCTTTCGAAGCCAAATTGATCGCAACTATCACGTCGCATCTGTCGAGCTATCGAGAACGTAACGAAGCCCTCAAGGTATACAACGATGAGCGTTTGTATCTGCCCAAAGAGAAACGAAAGAATCTCAAAGCGCTCGGCAGCGGCTACCGTCAATTACTCGAGGGAATTTTCGAAGAGGGCGTACGCAGCGGAGAATTGCGCGATCCCCTCGACTGTCATTTTGCGGCGCAGGCCGTGATCGGTATTTGTAATGCTTGGGGTGATCTGATTGTCCGGGATCCCGATCTCGATCTGTTCGAAATCATTCAAAAGTGTTCAGACTTGCTGCTCAATGGCTTCCGCGAGAGGCGAGCAGTCAAAAGGTACGATGAAAAGCAATAACAATAACGACGGGAATAAGCCATGACGACAAAACAGAAAGCGACGAATGTAACCTGGCAGGACGGGAGGATTAGCAGAGAGGACCGTCACCAGATTCTTCGCCAAAAGGGCGCGACGATCTGGTTCACCGGACTGTCGGGCAGTGGCAAGAGCACAATTGCAGTCGCACTGGAACAGGCATTGTTCAATCTCGGTAAGCTGTCTTATCGCCTGGATGGCGACAACGTGCGGCTCGGCATCAACAAGAACCTGGGATTTTCCGAGGAAGACCGCAAGGAAAACATCCGGCGCATCGGTGAAGTCGCAAAGCTGTTCGGAGACGCAGGCACGATTGCGCTGTCGAGCTTCATCAGCCCTTACATGGAAGACCGCGACGAGGTGCGCGCCCTGCACCATGCGGCCGGACTGTATTTCGTCGAGGTATTCGTCGACTGTTCACTCGAGGTTGCGGAACAGCGCGATCCGAAAGGACTCTACAAGAAAGCTCGCGCGGGCCAGATAAAGAATTTTACGGGCATCGACGACCCCTACGAACCGCCGCTGAGCCCGGAAATTCACCTGAAGACAGATGAGCTGACGGTTCAGCAGGAAGTCGACATCGTTATCGCCTACCTGATCGATAACGGCATCATCGCGCGCGAGTACTACACTCGTGCTGACGACGTGGTGGACGGCGCAACCGTTTCTACCATCCAAGGACCATGATCAGGCCACACGGGGCAGACGCCCTGAAACCCCTCTTCGTCGCCGATCCCGCGCGGCAAAGGGAATTGCAGCTTGAAGCCGAATCATTGCCATCGCTGCTTCTGAATTCGGCGGCAGCAGCGAATGCGGTAATGCTCGGGGCCGGCTATTTCACGCCGCTCGACGGGTTTATGAACGTCGACGATGCGATGAGCGTTGCGCGCGACATGCATACGACAGGCGGACTTTTCTGGCCGGTGCCGGTGCTCAACCTGACACGAGATATCTCGGGCATCGCCGGCGCCGGGCGCATAGCACTCCGCGACCCTAATATCGACGGCAACCCGATCCTGGCAGTAATGCACGTCACGAGCATCGAATCATTCAGCGCCGAACAGATAGAAACTGTCACGACCAAGGTATACGGAACCAGGGATGAGGCGCATCCCGGCGTTGCCGTCTTCCGGAACCTGGGCAGCTACTGCGTCGCCGGAAGCATCGAAGTACTGAACTTCAGTTATTTCGGCGAAGAATTTGCCGACACGTTCCGTACCGCGGCGCAGATTCGCGAAGAAATAAGAAATCGCGAATGGCAAAAGGTGGTGGCCTTCCAGACACGAAATCCAATGCACCTCGCCCATGAAGAGCTCTGTCGCATCGCACAGGAACGCACAGGCGCCGACGGGATCGTCATTCACATGTTGCTCGGCAGGCTCAAACAGGGAGACATTCCGGCAGCTGTGCGCAACGACTGCATCCGCAAGATGGTCGACGTCTATTTTCCGGAGAACTCGGTGCTGGTCAGCGGCTACGGATTCGATATGCTCTACGCGGGCCCGCGCGAAGCATTACTGCACGCCGTGTTTCGCCAGAACATGGGCGCAACGCACCTGATTGTAGGCCGAGATCATGCCGGCGTCGGCGACTATTACGGCGCATTCGATGCCCAGGAGATTTTCGAAAAAATTCCGCGCGACGCACTCGAGATCGAGATTTTCGGCGCCGACCATACGGCATGGTCGCGCAAGCTCAATCGGGTGGTCATGATGCGCGAGGCGCAGGACCACACGCCGGATGATTACCTCTTCCTGTCCGGCACGCGACTCCGGGAATTGCTGAGCCAGGGCATTGTTCCGCCGCCGGAATTCACCAGGCCCGAGGTCGCGCAAATCCTGATGGAGCATTATCAGCTCGAGACCGGCCGGTAGCTGCGCGGGATCCCAGAACCGGTTATCCTTCCGGGCTTCGAGCCAAGCTATGCCACCGGTCGCAGATGGACGCCAGCTACAATCCTGAAGCAGTAGAACAGGAAGCCCGCGATTACTGGGAGGCCGAGCGTTGCTTCGAGGTCGGCGAGGATGCCGGCAAGGACAAGTTCTACTGCCTGACCATGTTCCCTTATCCCAGCGGCCAGCTGCATATGGGTCACGTGCGGGTGTTCACGATCAATGACGTTATTGCCCGCTATCAGCGCATGCAGGGCAAGCACGTGCTGCAGCCGATGGGCTGGGACGCCTTCGGCATGCCCGCGGAAAATGCCGCGATCAAGCGCGGCGTGCCGCCGGCGAAATGGACCTACCAGAATATCGAGTACATGCGCGATCAGCTCAAGCGACTGGGCTATGGTTACGACTGGACGCGCGAGCTAACGACCTGCAAACCCGAGTATTACCGCTGGGAGCAATGGCTATTCACCAGGATGTTCGAGCAGGGGCTCGTCTATCGAAAGAATTCGGTTGTTAACTGGGATCCCGTCGATCAGACCGTGCTGGCCAATGAACAGGTCATCGACGGACGCGGCTGGCGCTCCGATGCGCCGGTCGAACTGCGCGAGATCCCGCAATGGTTCATGAAAATTACGGCCTATGCCGACGAGCTGCTCGATTTTCTCGACCGGATGCCCGGCTGGCCCGATTCGGTCAAGACGATGCAGAGAAACTGGATCGGCCGCTCGGAGGGCGTCGAACTCATGTTCGACGTCGAAGGCGAAGATGAAGCATTGAGCGTCTTCACGACGCGTCCCGACACCATCATGGGCATAACGTACATGGCAGTCGCGCCCGAGCATGCCCTGGCCACTAAAGCCGCCACAGCCGATGCCGAGGTGGCCGCCTTTGTCGAAAAGTGCAAACAGATGCAAACCGCCGAGGCGGCGCTGGAAACGATGGAAAAAAAGGGTATGCCGATCGGCATATCCGCCATCCACCCGCTGAGCGGCGAGAGAATACCGATCTGGGTCGGTAACTTCGTTCTCATGAGTTATGGCACGGGCGCGGTGATGGGGGTACCGGGTCACGATCATCGTGACTGGGAATTCGCCGACAAGCACGGCCTGCCGATCGTTCAGGTCATTACCCCGTCCGACGGTAGCGAAATCGATATCGGCAAAGGCGCGTACGTAGAGTACGGCAGGGTCATTAACTCCGGTGACATCGACGGCATGGACTACCGGCAGGCATTCGATGCGATTGCCGACAAGTCCGAGGCGGAAGGACGCGGCCAACGCAAGATCAATTACCGGCTCCGTGACTGGGGCGTGTCACGCCAGCGCTACTGGGGCGCACCGATTCCGATAATTTACTGCGCAGACTGCGATGCGGTGCCGGTTCCCGAGGACCAGTTGCCGGTGATCTTGCCGGAAGATGTCGAATTCACCGGCTATGGTTCACCACTCAAGGAGATGCCGGAATTCGTCGACGCAGAGTGTCCAAGATGCGGCAAGCCGGCGCAGCGGGAAACCGACACCTTCGATACCTTCGTCGAATCGTCATGGTATTTCGCGCGTTATGCGAGTCCGGATTGCGACTCCGCCATGCTCGATGAGCGCGAAGGGTACTGGATGCCGGTCGATCAATACACGGGCGGCATAGAACACGCGATCCTGCATCTCCTCTATGCGCGCTTCTTCCAGAAAGTCATGCGCGACTTCGGTTTGTCCTCGGCTGACGAGCCGTTCACCAACCTCTTGACGCAGGGCATGGTTCTGAAAGACGGCGCGAAGATGTCCAAGGCAAAAGGCAATACCGTCGATCCGCAGCAACTCATCGAAAAATACGGCGCCGATACGGTCAGGCTTTTCATGATGTTCGCCTCGCCACCCGAACAGGCGCTGGAATGGTCGGACGAGGGCGTGCAGGGCGCGTCGCGCTTCCTGCGGCGGTTCTGGAATGCGGTGCAGGCCCATGTCGCCGACGGCGACGCCGTCCCTGTCGATAAAGATTCGCTGAACGACGAGCAGCGTGATCTGCGAAGAAAGACGCACCAGACGATAGCCAAGGTGAGTGACGACATCGGCCGCCGCTACACCTTCAATACGGCAATTGCAGCAGCCATGGAGCTGCTCAACGCCATCAATCGTTTCGAAGTAGAGACGCCAGAGGATCGCGGCGTGGTTCGCGAGGCGCTGGAAACAGTCGTGCTGGTGCTGTCGCCGATTGTGCCGCATATCTGCCACGCGCTATGGCACGTCATGGGGCATGCTTCCGCGCCAGTGGACGAATCCTGGCCTGTGGTCGACCAGTCCGCGCTGCAGCAGGACATGATCGAGATCATCGTGCAGGTGAACGGCAAGCTGCGTGGAAGAATCTCGGTTGCATCAGATGCGGATAAGGAGGCGATTTCCGCTTTGGCGCTGGCCGACAAGAATGTGCAGCGGTTCGTCGCCGACAAGCAGATCCGCAAGACGATTATCGTGCCCGGCCGCCTGGTCAACGTCGTTGTCTAGGATTCCGAGATCAAGCCTGGTACCGGTCTTGCTGCTAACGGCCTGCGGGGTGCTGCTTGCCGCTTGCGGCTTTCAGCTACGCGGCGCGACGAGCGTGCCGCCGGAAATGGCGCGGACCTATATCGAAGCGCAGGATCGGTACAGCCTGTTTTACCGGCGACTTCGCGCCAGTCTGCAAAACGCCGGCGTCAACGTCGTCGACTCGCCGCTCGACGCTACCGCAACGTTTTCGATCCTGTCGGACATTCCCGGGCAACGCGTGCTGTCCGTTTCGGCACGCAACGTGCCGCGCGAATTCGAAGTCTTCTACACCGTTTTCTACAGCGTGCAAACCGAGCAAGGAACCTTGCTCGAGCCGCGCTCGCAGACGCTGACACGAGATTACACCTGGGATGAAACCGAGGTACTCGGCAAGGAAAAAGAAGAAGAATTGCTGCGGGAAGCGATTGCCGACGACCTCGTCAGGATCGTATTGATCCAGTTATCCGCGATTTGAGCCGCTCGCGACGGTGTCCAGTGCCGTGACCGAACACGACGTCTTGTGCTGCTCGGATATTGGCGAAGATGAGGTGCGGCGAATCGCCGCACGCTACGGCATATCAGTGGCGTGGCTCGCCCTGGGCTCCCGCCTTAGCGGCAGCTTCTGGGGCGAACCGGAAGCCGGCATAGTGGGACGGCAGATATACCTGAGGCCCGACACGCCGGTGCACTCGCTGTTGCACGAGCTGTGTCACATCATCTGCATGACACCGCGGCGCCGGGAACGGCTTGACGGCAATGCTGGCAGCGACGATCTGGAAGAAGCGGCCGTTTGTTACCTGCAAGTCGTTCTCGCCGAGCATGTTCCCGGCGTCGGGAAGCACAGGCTGATGCGGGATATGGATGCCTGGGGATACAGTTTCCGCCATGGTACGACGAAGCGCTGGTTTGAAGATGATGCCGACGACGCGCGTGCATGGCTGATGAGGGAAGGCCTGCTGCTGGAGCCAGGGATACCCGTGTTCAAACTTCGCGGGCAATAATAAAACAGCATTTTGCCTGTATTCGGGCTGGCGATCGTCGGGCGCTCCATGCGATATTACGCGCCAACCGGTGCAACTTCCGGACTAGTGACCACATCGCATGGCGATATTTCGATACGTTTTCTATTTCTTCGGCGTCGCATTATTCACGTGGTTGCTGGTCATGCTGGAGATCTCCTCGCCGGGCAGTCTCAAGTTGCATGTGATTACCGGCCCTGGTGACACGCTCGGCACGAGCGAATATTCCCCGATCGAGATCATTCAGCCCGGCATACTCGGCATCTGCGGGCTGCTCTATGCATGGGTCGCAAAATACTTCCCGTCGCAGAGGCCCATCGCATTCTTGTTCGGCGGCATGGCGCTCGCATTCATAATTCGTGAGTGCGATTATTTCCTGGACAAATATATCGCCGACAATTTCTGGCAAGTGCTCATGGGAATCGTCGCGGCGCTGATCATCGTCTATATCTACCGCCATCGGCGCCGCTTTCGCGTTGCGTGGCTGCGGATGTGGCCATCTCCCGGCCTGACCCTGCTGTTCGCCGGCGCTATCATCATCTTTGCATTTGTCCGACTGGTGGGCCATGAACCGCTCTGGGCCTCGATCATGGGCGACGACTATCAACGAATCGTCAAACTTGCTGTCGAAGAGTT
This sequence comes from Woeseiaceae bacterium, assembly GCA_041555515.1. Lineage (GTDB taxonomy): Bacteria > Pseudomonadota > Gammaproteobacteria > Steroidobacterales > Woeseiaceae > SZUA-117. The sequence continues at coordinate 27,363 of JBFFKF010000006.1, read as the reverse complement.
CATTGAACTCATCGGGTATTTCCTGTGGCTGATTGGCACCATCGAATACACGTTTCAGGTCATGGCGATCGCAGCGCGTGAGCCCCAGCCTGCCGCCGCGAAACGACGTGCCGGGCGATTCCCGAAATCCGAGGGGCGGTTCTGAGCGTGTTTCTGCATGACACTTTGCGGGGCGAGAAACGCGAGTTCGAGCCCTTGAAAGCGGGAGAGGTCACGATGTACCTCTGTGGCCCCACTGTCTATAACTATGCGCACATCGGAAACGCACGGCCCGCGGTCGTATTCGACGTGCTCGCGAGATTATTGCGGCGCAAGTACAAACTTACCTACGCCAGGAACATCACCGACGTCGACGACAAGATCAACCAGGCAGCGATCGACAGCGGCAGACCGATCGGCGAGATTACCGAGCAATTCATAACCGCCTACAACGACGACATGGGCGCGCTCGGTGTCTTAGCGCCCGACATAGAGCCGCGAGCGACACAGCACATCGATGCCATGATCGAGATGATCTCTGCGCTGGTCGACAAGGGATTCGCTTATGCAGCCGAAGGCCATGTGCTGTTCGATGTCGAGGCAGATGCCGATTACGGGCAATTGTCGAAGCGCGATATCCGGGAAATGATCGCAGGCGCGAGAGTAGAGGTCGCACCGTACAAGAAGCACCCGCAGGATTTCGTGCTGTGGAAACCGTCGACGCCCGAATTGCCGGGCTGGGATTCGCCGTGGGGGAGAGGGCGCCCCGGCTGGCACATCGAGTGCTCTGCGATGTCGGCGGCGTATCTCGGCCGCACCATCGATATTCATGGCGGCGGCCAGGACCTGGTTTTTCCACACCACGAGAACGAACTGGCGCAAAGTACCTGCGCGCACGATGGCGAACCGTTTGCGCGCTACTGGGTGCACAACGGATTCCTGAGCATCGATAGCGAAAAAATGTCGAAGTCGCTGGGCAACGTACTGCTGGTGCACGACCTGATCAAGCAAGAACGCGGCGAGGTAATTCGCTTGGCGCTCCTCAGCGCGCATTACCGGCAGCCGCTCGACTGGTCCGACGAGTCGCTTGCCGACGCGCGCCGCAAACTCGATCGACTGTACGGTGCAGTCCGGGGAATCAGCGTAGACGAGGCGACGCGGAAGTCAGCCGAACCACCGGACAGTTTTATCGCTGCGCTCGAGGACGACCTCAATACGCCGAAAGCCCTGGCAGAACTCTTCGAGCATGCAAGGACGCTTAACAAGTGCGACGACGCGGCCGAACGGCAACAACTCGCGGCACAGCTGCTGGCCGCGGGCGAGGTCGTCGGCCTGGTCCAGGACGATCCGGAATCGTGGTTCTCCGGAGCGGAAGAGGGTGGCCTCGATGCCGAAGAAATCGAAGTGCTGCTTGCACGTCGAGAAGAAGCGCGCGCGAGTGGCGACTACGCGGCGGCCGACAGAATCCGCGATGAGCTGGCGGGACGCGGCATTACGATAGAGGACAGTCCTTCGGGCACGCGCTGGCGCCGCAGCTGATGTCCCGACTCAGCAAGCTCCTGGCAAAGCCGCTGCTCGGCCTCGTGTGGCTGTACCGCAAAGGAATCTCTCCGATGCTGGGTGTGAATTGCCGCTTCCAGCCAAGCTGCTCCGAATATTCCGTCGAGGCGCTGCGCAGGCACGGCGCCTTCAAAGGCGGCTGGCTGATGCTGAAAAGAATCAGCCGCTGTCATCCCTGGGGTGGCTCAGGCTACGACCCGGTCCCTGAAGTGCCGGCGGCAGAGCAGGTCGATGAAAGCGACTGATGTCGGCCGCGAATTGCTGTACCCGCTGACAAACACGGCGATCGTGTATGCCATGATTTTCTACTGGTTGCTGTTCGCTCTGGCATACCACGCAAAGATATTCGGTATTGCGCTGTTGTTCCTGACGCTGCCGGCCTACTTCCGGTACCTCTTGTACCTGCTGGATGCCCGCGCCAACGGCAGGCCGGCGCCGGTGCCGGCAATAGAGATGTTCAACCCGGCGGACAATCTCTGGACGCTGACACCGCTGATCCACCTCGCAATCGGCATTTGGGCCGGTGTGCTGCTCGCTTCGGCCAATGCCCCGATCCCTCTCATCATGATCGCCGCTGAAATTCTCGTCGTAATCGTGCCGGCATCGATGGCAGTACTCGCGGTCACCCACTCGCCGCTGGCCAGCCTCAACCCAATCAATACCGGGCGCATGGTTGTTGCATGCGGGGCAGCCTATTTCATAGTTCCGATAGTCCTGACCGCGATAGCGACGTTGCTGATCGTACTGTTTCTGGCAGGTGTTCCACTGTTTCTGATCAATCTCGGTGCGAGTTACGAAATCATCCTGGTCTTTTCATTGACCGGCGCCGTATTGCAGGCGAAAAACGTGGCGATGCAGGTCGATCTTGCGGATCCGGTCGAACCTGGCGCCGAGGCGCTTGCGCAGAACCTGTTGCAGGAAAGGCAAGGAGTCGCCAGTCATGCTTATGCATTCATCAGCCGGGGTAACCGCAAGGGCGGTTTCGCGCATATCCAGGCGTGGCTTGAAAAGGAGACGGCGGTCGAAGAGGCCTGGCAATGGTTTTTCGATGAAATGCTGAAGTGGGAAAACAAGGACCCGGCGCTGTTCTTTGCACAGGAGTACCTTTGCCGGCTGCTCGAATGGCGAAGGGACCACGCGGCGCTGAAGCTGATCGCCCGCTGTCTGCACGAAAACGAGCGCTGGCGCCCATCGCCAGAAAACAAGGACCAGGTAGCAGCGATGGTGAAGCGGCATGGCCGTGATGATTTACTCGCGCTCCTGAAATTTGCTTAATTATCCGCAGCGGACATGCGACAAGCGAAATCCAGCGAAACGAAGCGCATAATCGGGTCCTGTCAAACATCAAGACGGGAGGAGGACCATGACGCTGGAGCAGTACGCGAATCTGTTCGAAATTGTCGGGGGAGCGATCGTTGTCATCACCTTGATCTTTCTGCTTATCCAACTGCGGCAAAACACCCACGCATTGATATCCGCGACAGTGCTGGGTTCGCACAACACGACGTTGACCGTGTACGGGATGCTCCTGGAGGATTCGATGATCCGGGTGTTGGTCAAGGGGATGCCGCGACCGTCCGACCTGACCCCGGTGGAGAAGGCCAAGTTCAACGCCTTCTGGACCGCGACGCTGCAAAATTATCAGCAGACGTATTTTCAAATACGCGCGGGCACTTATGAAGAAAGCTTGTACGACGGCTGGTGGCAGGTGCTGAGAGACAATTTCCTGTCACCCGGTTTTCAGCGCCACTGGGAGCAGAGAAAGTTCATCCTCAGCCAGGAGTTCCAGGATTTCGTGGAGCGTGAAGTGCTGAGCCGCGCCCCGACGCCTGGCTATGAAGAGTCGGTCTCGAAGAAGGGCGATCGCGTCTGAGAGTGAGCACTAATTGCTTTGGCACACGTTCTCAATCATCCCGACGTCAGGGAAAAATCAGCTATGTGGCGCGGTGGCGCGTCCCGTCAGGCGGTTATTGAAGAAGTGCGATGTTGCAAGAATGATCGAGCCGGCGATGGTGAGCGTGGTATCAGCGATTGCACCATAGTTGGCATGGGCGATCGTTCCACCGACACACATGATTGCGATGCCGGCAAGGCCCCAGGCGATTATGGTCTTGTTGCGATGCCGCGGGTATGCATAAGCAAATGCGATCAGGCTTACCGGTATGATGACGACCAGCATCTGCAGGTGGAAGTGATTGCCGTCGAATTGCACCAGCAGCGGCAAGGCGACGATGACGAACGGAAGCAGCAGGCAGTGCACCACGCACAAGCCCGACATTGTGATCGCAAGGTGATCGAAGATGCCACTCCGACCGGAAGACCTGTTATCCATCATCGCTTGCCGTTATGCTCGGGATACGCGAGAGAAGCCCGCTGAAGTAAAATAGTATAACATAACAAAATAGTATGTAACATTTTGTAAAAGAAGAGATTATTTTCCAAGCGTCATGGACAAGAAACTGCTGTCGATACTCTGTTGCCCGGTGACACACAAGGGTCTCTCCCTGGCGCGCCCGGAATTGCTCAAATCCGTCAACGCGGCAATCGATGCTGGTAAGCTGGTCAACCATGATGGCGTCAAGCTCGCGGACAAGCTCACGGAGGCGCTGGTTACGGACGACGGCAAGATCCTGTACCCCATCAACGACGGCATACCAGTCTTGCTGGAGGGCGAATCGGTGATGCTCGACCAGTTGTCGTGAAGATATCCGCCAATCAACTTACCTCGCAACTGAAAAAATCCCTGTTGCCGTGTTACCTGATTACCGGTGACGAACCCCTGCTCGTACAGGAAGCGCTGGATGCCATTCGCTCGCAGGCACGCGAACAGGGCTTTGCAAGCCGCGAGCTTTTTGTCGCGACCACTGGCTTTGACTGGACAGAGCTGCAAGGTGCGGCCGGCAACCTTTCCCTGTTTGCCGACAAACGAATCGTCGAATTGCGATTGCCGACGGGGAAACCGGGTCTCAAGGGCAGCACGACGATCGCCGAGATGACAGAAAAAGCGGGCGGCGATCTGCTTTTCATCGTCAGTGCGCCCAAGCTCGATCGCAGCGGGGCGGCGTCGAAATGGGTAAAGGCACTGGAAGCGGCCGGTGGTTATTGCCAGGTATGGCCGCTGGCAGTCCGCGAGTTGCCGGCATGGATCAAGGCGCGGATGAGCGCTGCCGGGCTGCAGCCGGATCGAGATGCCGTGCAAATAATTGCCGATCGCGTGGAAGGAAATTTGCTTGCAGCGCAACAGGAAATCGAAAAACTGAGACTCGCGCATGGCGAGGGTCCGATCAGCGCATCTGATGTCGAATCAGCAGTGGCCGACTCGAGTCGTTTCGACGTTTACAAACTGGTCGACGCCACGGTTGCCGGGGATGCCGCGCGGGCAGTACGCATCCTGGCCGGCCTGCGTACGGAAGGCGTTGAACCAGTGATTGTCATGTGGGCACTAACAAGAGAACTGCGTACGCTGGCGCGCATCGCGGACAGCATCGAGTCGGGGGACGACCTGGGCAATGCGCTCAAAAAAGCGGGCGTCTGGCAAAACCGGCAAGGCCTGGTTCGCGCCTGCGTCGCGAGGCATCGGGCAGGGGACTTTTACAGGCTGATCAAGCTCGCGCGGGATGCGGATGCCGCGGCAAAGGGGCAGTTGCGCGCCGATCCCTGGCAGCTCGCGATGGACATCTTGCTGGGGCTGGCCGTCGGCAACATGAAAAAAGCAGGCTGACATGGCTCGGTGGGGTAATCAAAAGTCGCGGGAACCGGAAGTGCCGATATGAGTCCGATGGGCATCTTCGGTGGTACTTTCGATCCGATCCACTACGGCCATCTGCGCACCGCTTTCGAGATGCTGCAGGCCCTGCGTTTCGACGAGGTGCGCTTCATGCCGTGCGGCAGTCCGCCGCATCGCGACGCGCCGATTGCGAGTGCTGAAATGCGGCTCGAGATGGTTCGCGTGGCGACCGAGGGGCAAGCGGGATTTTCGGTGGACGATCGGGAATTGCATAGAGAGGGGCCATCTTATTCGGTCGATACGCTGGCCGCACTGCGTGACGAATTTGCGGAGCGTCCATTGGCGCTGATTATCGGCATGGACGCGTTCCTTGGCCTGCCGAGGTGGTACCAGTGGCGGGATATATTGCAACTCGCACATATCGTGGTCGCGCATCGGCCAGGCTGGCGCGCGCCGGATATAGGACCACTCGGAGAATTGATTGCGGACTGTGGCACGCATCGCATAAGCGATATACATAAGTCCACGTCGGGACACATATACATTCATGACGTGACGCAACTGGAGATTTCGTCATCGGACATTCGCGAGCTCGTCGCGGCAGGAAGAGATCCACGCTTCCTTATGCCGGACGGTGTGCGCGCGGTAATAGAACAATGCGGGTGCTACGCGGCAGGTGGCGGGGCCCAATAACCGGTTTTTGATTTTGAATGGTGGTTGAATGAATAGCGAACAATTGTGCCAGCTGGTGATTGATGCACTGGAGGAAGTAAAAGCAAGGGATATCGTCAAACTTGATGTGCGCGAGCTGACAACCGTTACCGATTACATGATTGTGGCGAGCGGCACATCCAATCGACACGTGCAAGCCCTGGCAGATACGGTCGCGGAAAAAGCCCGTGAGGCAAAGCATCGTCCGATTGGCATCGAAGGCGAGAACGGCAGCGAATGGGTGCTCCTGGACTTGCAGGATGTGCTGGTGCACGTAATGCTGCCGCGCGTCCGGGAGTTCTATAACCTCGAGAAACTGTGGATGCTGAGGCCGGCTAAAGACCTGGTCGCGACCGAGAGCTAGAGACAGCTTCTCCGTGCATATTCGACTGATAGCGGTCGGTGATCGGCAGCCGTCCTGGGTCGACACCGCATTCGAAAATTATCTCAAGCGATTGCCGCGACAGTGGCAGTTTCGCCTGGACCTCATCGCGACTGCGCCGCGCTCGAAGAAAGCGGACACGCAGAGCGCGAAGAGCACGGAAGGGAAGAAGGTACTGGCGAAGATAAAGGATGCGGAGTGCGTCGTTGTCCTCGACGAACGCGGCGAAGAGTTTTCCAGCCCTGAATTGGCGGCACGGCTGAAAGACTGGCAGGGAGATGGGCGCGACCTGACATTCGTTATCGGCGGACCGGATGGCGTGTCACCGGAATGCCTGGAACGCGCGGATCTTTGCTGGTCGTTATCGCGACTCACGCTCGCGCATGGTCTTGCGCGCATATTATTCATAGAACAGCTTTACCGGGCCTGGTGCCTGGAGAGCGGGCATCCATATCACCGCTCATGAACGAACCCGTGTTGCACCTGGCTTCTGCATCGCCGCGCCGCCGCGAACTCTTGTCCACCTTGGGGCTGCGGTTCAGCCACGGCGGCGTCGATGTCGACGAATCCGCGTTGCCCGGCGAGCCACCAGGCGACATGGTGCTGCGCCTGGCAACGGTGAAAGCCCGGACTGCACACGATTCCCGCGAGGATCGGGTGCCCGTGCTGGGCGCCGATACGGCGGTTGTTCTCGGCGACCGCATCTATGGCAAACCGGCGTCCAGGCAGGACGCGCTCGACATGCTGGCCAGGCTGTCTGGGCGCACGCACCAGGTCCTGACCGGGGTCGCCCTGCTCGCGAATGACAGGCTGGACACCGCGTTATCGGTTACAGCGGTGGAGTTTCGCGAAATTCGTCCTGACGAGGCCGAGGCTTACTGGCAAAGTGGTGAGCCGGCCGGCAAAGCCGGCGCCTATGCTGTTCAGGGTCTCGGCGGTATTTTCGTCAAGGCAATCAACGGCAGCTATACGGGCGTGGTCGGACTGCCGGTCTTCGAGACCGCAGAATTATTGCGACGCGCCGGCATTGTGCCCCCAGGGATGTCAGCTCATGGATAACAAGCCAAATGTGACCGACGAATCTCCGAAAGAGGAAATCCTGGTCAACGTGACGCCGAGGGAAGTTCGCGCGGCATTACTGGAAAACGGGGTCTTGCAAGAGATCTACATTGAGCGGGCATCCAGGCGCGGTCTGATCAGCAACATATATAAAGGTACTGTGTCGCGCGTGCTGCCGGGCATGCAGGCGGCATTCGTCGATATCGGGCTGGCGCGGACAGCGTTTCTGCACGCCTCGGATATCGTGCGGCGCAACGGCGTGTCCGAGAACAACGGAGAAATTGTCGTGCCGGACATCCGGGAACTGGTTCGCGAGAACCAGGAGGTTCTCGTGCAGGTCATCAAGGACCCGCTGGGCAGCAAGGGCGCCCGGCTGACCACGTTCATCACGCTGCCATCGAGGTTCCTGGTCTACCTGCCAACCGGCACGGGTGTCGGGGTCTCGGCGCGCATCGAGGACGAAGAGGAGCGGGTCCGCCTGCGCGAGGAAGTCGAAGCCATGCTCGATGGAGACGAGCAGGGCGGCGGCGTCATCGTGCGCACGGCTGCCGAGAGCATGTCCCGCGACGCATTGCGGGCAGACCTCGAGTTCCTGCGAAAGCTCTGGGGGGGCGTTCAGCTTGAGTGCAGGAAAGGCAAGGTAAGAACGCTGATACACGAGGACTTGCAGCTGCCCCTCCGCGTGTTGCGTGACCTGGTGACCAGCGACGTGGAGCGCATCCTCGTGGACTCGGAAGCCGATTTCGAAAAGATGAGGGCTTTCGCGAAAAGCTTCCTGCCGGAGATCGAGCCGATGCTCGAACTCTACAAGCGCCGCAGGCCGATCTTCGACCTGCATGGCACGGAAGACGAGATCAAGAAGGCCCTTGAGCGAAGTATTTCTTTAAAATCAGGCGGATATGTAATTTTCGACCAGACCGAGGCAATGACCACGATTGATGTCAATACGGGCGCCTTCGTCGGTCATCGCAACCTGGAAGAGACTATATTCAGGACCAATCTCGAGGCCGCGGTAACAATTGCACGGCAACTGCGTCTAAGGAATCTTGGCGGCATCGTCATAATCGACTTTATCGACATGGAAGAGGCAGACCACCGGGAACGCGTCATGCAGGTGCTCGAACAGTCAATGGCTCGCGATCACGCGAGACATCAGATTACCCCGGTGTCGCCGCTCGGGCTGGTCGAGATGACGCGCAAGCGCACCAGGGAAAGCCTGCAGCACGTTTTGTGCGAGGATTGCGCGAGTTGCGACGGGCGCGGTTTCGTGATGACCGCAGAAACGGTCTGTTTCGAGATCTTTCGTGAGATCATTCGCCAGCACCGACAATTCGAGTTTGACAAGATTCTTGTTCTCGCCCACCAGGAAGTCATCGAGCTGCTGCTGGACGAGGAAGCGAAGGGGCTGGCCGAGATCGAGGAACAGACCGGCAAGCCAATTCGGCTGCAGCCGGAATCGCTCTACCTGCAGGACCAATTTGACGTTGTCCTGATCTGATACGGACTACGGTGACGCCGGAAAACGCACAGGCACGATGAAGCAATTGCTGCAAAAACTGATTAAGTACCTGGCCTATGTCACGGCAGCGCTCGTTATCGTGCTCGCGTTGGCGGTCGGAGTATTCAGGCTCATGCTGCCGCGATTACCGGAATACCAGGAAGAAATCAAAGGCTGGGCCAGTGCCGCAATCGGGATGCAGGTCGAATTCTCCGGCATGAATGCACGCTGGCGATTCAGCGGCCCGGAAATGAATTTTTTCAATGCGGAACTCAAGAGTCCGGGCGCAACGGAAAGCCTCCTGTCCGCGCAAGAAGTCAGTATCGGCGTTGGGCTGTTGCGCCTGCTGGCCGACCGCGAACTGGTTGTCGATCGCATACTGATACGGGACACGGACATCGATTTACGGCAGGACCAGAACGGACAGTGGCTACTGCAGGGACTGCCGATCGATGACGTTCTCGGCACGCGCGATGTGACCGCGCAACAGGGTGCTACTGTAGAAATCGTCGGCCGGAACATCCGCGTCGATTATGAACATCCGGCCTCAGGGCAACTCGTTCCTTTTACGATTGCCGCGATGAGCGTTGTGCGTGAAGCGGATCTCGTCGAGATCGAGGGCACGATAGAACTGCCGAAGGAGTTCGGCGACAGCCTCGAGATAACTGCAGAGCAACTGAGCCCGGATACCGGGCAGGGCTTATGGCGGCTGTTTGTCGAAGGTAACTCTCTCGAGCTTGCCGGCTGGTCACGCCTGCAGCCCGCCGGACTGCCGGAAATCTACTCCGGGACTGCAGATGTCAGCATGTGGCTCGATTATGCGCCGGGTGATCTGCAGCGCGCGACGCTCAATGTGGTCGTCGACGAGCTGAGCCCGCGCGCCAATTCGACGACGGCACCATTCGGGCTTCAGGGCAGTATCGAATACTCATCCGAGCTGAACGGTTTCCTGCTGGCGGCGAACCAGTTTCGCCTGATGACGGTGGATGGGGACTGGCCGCTGTCAACGCTGCAATTACGTGTCTCGGCCGATGAAAATCGTGCGCTGACCGGGTTGCGCGCGAACGCATCCTTTCTCGATTTGAACGATTTGAAGTACATCGACGTCTGGATCCCGGATGCGCAGCGATCGATGCTCGAGGACATTGATCCTACGGGCGTTTTGCGTAACCTGAGCATCGACCTGTCCGACCTCGATTCGGAAGAGCCGGAATTCGATGTCACGGCGGACCTGGAATCTGCGGGATTTGCGGCGGGTGAGGGCCGTCCGGGGATTCGTGAATTCAGCGGCCGAATACGCGCGGATCGCGATGGCGGTCGAATCGAGATCGCATCGACCGACCTGACGGTAGACAGCGGACCTGTACTTGCCGAGCGCCTTTCCTTCGACGATGCCGTGGGTACGATTATCTGGCGGCGCAGCACGAACGGCGTCATCTTTCTGTCAGATAGCATTCAAATACGCAATGCCGACTTCGACAGCGAGAGCAGTCTGCAAATCGTCGTACCGGCGAATGGTGATGCGCCGTTCGTGGACGTGCAAAGCGACTGGAATATCAATGATGTCAGCGCGATTCGGCGTTACCTGCCTGTCAACATTTTGAACGCGCCGATCGGCCAGTGGCTTCAGATGGCCCCTGTATCCGGTATCGTGAGCGAGGGCACGCTGCGCCTGAACGGGTCACTCGACAGGTTTCCTTTCGACGACGGGGACGGTTCCTTTCAAATAACGGCTGAATTCGAAGATTTCGTCCTGCGATACTCGGACAGGTGGCCTGCGCCCGAATTCAGCTACGTCGATATCGTCGTCGACAACATGCGTCTGAGTTCGACCAGGAACCTCGCGGATGTTTTCGGCAGCATGGTAGAAAACGCCGAGATCGTCATCCCGGACCTGCGCAATCCGGTGGTACAGATCAATGCTTTCGCCACCGGAACGCTCGAGTCACTGCGCAGCTATGGGGCGGCGAGCCCGATCAACGACGTGCTCGGCGGACAGCTTGACAGGGTCGGGGTCGACGGCGACGCATCTCTGGATCTGACTGTCAGCTATCCCGTCAGGGACAAACTCAATTACAAATATACGGCCCGCATCCGCAGCAGCGACGGTTCGCTGCGCATCGACGGGCTTCCGGCACCGGTCACCGAACTCAACGGAGTGGTTGCAATCTCGCGCGACAGCATCAACGCCGAATCGCTGTTTGGCCGCTTTCTCGGAAACCCGGTCGATATAGAACTGACGCGCAGCGACGATCCCGCCTCGCCACACAGCATACTGCTCGAAGCAACTGGCACTGCGAGTGCGGAGGCGCTCGTCGACGAGCTCAGATTACCGCTTGCCGGGGTCGCCAGCGGAAACATGGCTTATGGGGCAATCGTCCGTTTTCCAAACACCCAGGCAGAAACGCCCGGATTGATGCAGGTCGCAGTCGAATCCGACATGCGGGGATTCCAACTCGATTTGCCGGCGCCGTTAACGAAGCGTTCCGACGAAAGCTTGCCGCTGAGGATGAGTATCGAGTTTCCCGGGCGGAACCGGATCGATAGTGCCGGCAGCCTTGCCGACAATCTCAAGTGGAATGCGAGCTTCCTCAAAGAGCTGGACGATTGGGATTTCGATCGTGGTGTTTTGGCCGTCGGCGGCGAATATCTGGAGGTACCCGATATCCGGGGTCTGCACATCGTCGGGCAAACGCCCGAAGTACGCATTCATGACTGGCTGTCGCATGCGCGACGTGACCAGAAACAGAGCGGTATCGGAGATCGCGTGCGAACCATCGACCTGACTGTCGACAACCTGTATGTCGTGGGTCAGCGGTTGACGAATCACCGGGTCAGTATGAATCGCGGCGGCTCGGACTGGTTCATTCGGTTCAGCGGTGAGCAAGCACAAGGCACGGTGACGATTCCTTACGACTTTTCCGGCGACAGGCCGCTGACCGTGGAGATGGAACGTCTGATCCTGCCAGGCAGCGAAGAAGAAACAGCATCGTCGGAGATTGCGGTCGATCCGCGCACCCTGCCGGAAATTCGCATCAGCGCCAACGAGTTTGCGCTGGGCGATCGATTCTTCGGTCAGCTTGGCATTGATCTGCATCGCACCGACAGCGGCCTGGAGTCCGATAATTTGGCGACCGTCGACGAAACTTTCACGGTCACCGGCAGGGCTGGCTGGATCGTCGACATTTACGAAGAATCCGGGCAGCGGACGTTTCTCAACGCGACCTTGAAAAGTACTGACATCGAACAGACGATGCGGCGGCTCAGTTACCAGCCGGGAATCGTCGGCGACGTGCTCGAGGTCGATCTGGACATTAGCTGGGCCGGCGGACCGCGTCAGGATTTTATTGAATCGCTAAACGGCAGCGTGCAGGCGAGGCTGGCCAACGGCCAGCTCGAAGATGTCGAGCCCGGTGCGGGACGGGTATTTGGCTTGATGAGTATCGTGGCATTGCCACGAAGACTATCCCTCGACTTCCGTGACGTGTTCGATGTCGGCTTGGGCTTCGACGAGATCACCGGGAGTTTTCGCGTGGTCGACGGGGAGGCATTTACCTGTGACCTGACGCTGACCAGTCCGGCGGCCGATGTCGGCATTGTCGGCCGTGCCGGCTTGTATGAACGTGATTACAGCCAGACGGCGATCGTCAGCGCTAATTTCGGCAATACCTTGCCCGTTGCGGGATACGTCGTCGCCGGTCCGCAAGTTGCCGCGGCGCTGCTTATTTTCTCGCAGATCTTCAAGCAGCCATTGCAGGAAATGAGCCAGGTTTACTACGCGATCGACGGATCGTGGGACGACCCCGCGATCGAAGTCGCCAACGCCGACCGCTTTGCCGAAGCCAGCAGCCTCGCAGGCTGCATTTCGACCACGGAGTAGGCGTTTGAGCACCCCGGCCCAGGTTCGCGCTGCCGCCATTCAGATGCGTAGCGGCGGCCAAGTCAATGAGAACCTGGAACTCGCCGACGCGCTCCTGAAGCAGGCGGCGTCGCAAAAGGTAGTGATCGCGTTTCTTCCGGAAAACTTCGCGATCATGGGCGCACGGGACGAGGACAAACTCGAATATGCCGAAAAGCCGGGTAGCGGCCCGATCCAGGAATTCCTCGCGGATGCGGCACGACGTCACAAGCTCTGGATAGTAGCGGGCAGCCTCCCGCTTAAATCGCGGCTCGCCGGAAAGTGCTTCGGCGCATCACTCGTCTACGACAGTGATGGCAAGGCCAGCCGCATTTATCGCAAGATTCACCTGTTTGACGTGGACCTGCCCGGGCGCGACGAGCGGTATCGAGAATCGGCTACCATGGATGCCGGCGAAGAAGTTGTCGTCATAACATCACCACTGGGTCAACTCGGGCTGTCGATTTGTTACGATCTGCGTTTTCCGGAACTCTATCGCCGCCTGGTTGATGACGGAGCGACCGTCTTCAGCATACCGGCGGCGTTTACGAATGCGACCGGTAGCGCACACTGGCGCACGCTGATCAGGGCGCGCGCCATCGAGAACCTCGCGTACGTTGTTGCAGCGGCTCAGTACGGTTCTCATCCAAGCGGCCGTATTACTTACGGGCATTCGGCGATCATCGATCCCTGGGGTCGGGTGATTGCGGAACAGGAAACCGGGGACGGTGTCGTCATAGCGGATATCGACACCGGTTCACCGGTCGAGTTGCGGGCACAATTTCCGGTTCTTGAGCACCGGAGAATCTGAACAGGTAGAAAAAACTTGGCAAAAGAAGCAGCAAACGAAAATGCAGTCGAGACCGTGATGTCGCGCGTGCTTGCGCCGGCCGGACTGGAAGAACGCCACCTCAACAAGGCGCTGGGCTCGATCAACTTGCGCGATGTAGACGCTGCGGACCTGTATTTCCAGATCAGCCGAAACGAGTCGTGGACTGTCGAAGACGGAATACTGAAGGAAGGGAGCTTCAGCCTGGACCAGGGCGTCGGTGTGCGCGCCGTTAGCGGAGAGAAAACGGGCTTTGCGTATTCTGACGAACTGCTGCTGCCGGCGCTCGAACAGGCCGCGGGCGCGGCACGCGCAATAGCAAAGCAGGGCCAGTCCAAATCCGTGCAGGTGACGCCGGGCAAGCTGCCGCAGAGCCTTTATCCGCCTATCGACCCGATCGTCAGTATTACGGACGAGCAGAAGAAGGCGCTGGTGAGCGAAATCGATCGGCAAACGCGGCTGCTGGACAAGCGAATCGAGCAGGTCATCGTCAGTCTGACCAGTTGCCAGGATCTTGTCCTGATTGCTGCTGCCGATGGCACGCTCGCCGCCGACGTACGGCCACTGGTGCGCCTCAACGTAAGCGTCATCGTCGAGGAAAACGGTCGGCGCGAGCAGGGCTATGCGGGTGGTGGCGCGAGGGCCGACCTGAAATATTTTTTGCACAACGATCTGGCCATGGATCTCGCCAAAGAAGCCGTGCGCCAGGCGGTGATACTGCTGGACGCATCGCCGGCGCCGGCGGGCGCGATGCCGGTGGTGCTCGGCAACGGATGGCCCGGCATTCTGCTGCACGAGGCAGTAGGGCACGGGCTGGAAGGAGACTTCAACCGCAAGGGAACTTCCGCTTTCACCGGGCGCGTGGGCCAGCAGGTTGCATCGTCGCTGTGCACGGTCGTTGACGACGGCACTATCGAAGGCAGGCGCGGCTCACTGGCCGTCGATGATGAAGGCACACCCGGTCAGTACAACGTCCTCATCGAGAACGGCATCCTGAAAGGCTACATGCAGGACAGGCTGAATGCCCGCCTGATGGGCGTTGCACCCACCGGTAACGGACGCAGAGAATCGTTCGCGCATATTCCCATGCCGCGCATGACCAATACCTTCATGCTGGCCGGACCCCATGATCCGCAGGAGATCATCGAGTCCGTCGACAAAGGTCTGTATGCGCCGAGTTTCGGCGGTGGCCAGGTAGACATCACTTCCGGCAAGTTCGTGTTTTCCGCGAACGAGGCCTATCTGATCGAAAAAGGCAAGGTGACAATACCGGTAAAGGGCGCAATGCTCATAGGTGATGGTCCTGAAGTGCTCGGCCGCATTTCGATGGTCGGTAATGACCTCGAACTCGATCGCGGTGTCGGCACCTGTGGCAAGGACGGCCAGTCCGTGCCAGTCGGCGTCGGGCAGCCGACGCTGCGCATTGACGAACTGACTGTCGGCGGCACAGCCTGATTCTGTTAAGTCGGGCGTGCTGCGCCGCCCGGACTGGACTTATGTGCGCGCGCTAGGGACAATCGACCCGGATCCTATAAGAAAGTGACACGTTATGTGGGTGTCCAAACCAATCTACGAAGGTCTGCCGTATTTCTACCTGCTGTCCGGAGCAATTTCGCTTGCGGCCTCCATGTACCTGAATCACTGGTACTGGCCAACAATCTGTTTCGTCGTGGGGCTGGGGTGCCTGGTTGCGGGCCTGGTCGTGTTACTGAAGCGTCGCGACTACCGGCAGCAACACAAGCAGCAGACGGGTCACAGCCAGGACCTTTAGTCAATCGCGGCCGAGACCGCTCCTACTCTCCGATTGCGGCGGATTTTTCCTCAACGACTTGATCGCTTTCGCGCAGATCCGTGTACACGAGCTCGTGAATGCCGAGCGCGACAATGTCGCCATCACGCAGCCGATGCCTTTTGACCCGTTTATTGCCGACCAGGATGCCGTTAGTGCTGTTCAGGTCTTCGATGGTGCAACCGAAGCTGTTGCTCGTGATCTGCGCATGGCGGCGGCTCACGAACTTGCTCCTGATGTGGATATCATTGTCCGGGGAACGGCCAACGATCGCCTTGCCGGTGCCGAACAGGTGCTCGGATAAAACCTTGCCCTTGCTGCGCACTTCGATTCTGGTCAGGTGCGAGACTTTTGGAACGTTGAGCACGATCCGTGGAAGCTCGCGGTAGCGCCCGGAAACGGATTCGTGTTCCTGCCAGTTCAGCTCCTCGACGGCAACCATGATGTCGTTGTCATCTATTGTCTCTTTGCCCTCGGCAAACGCGCAGAGCATGGCGGTATCGCAGAGCGTATTGATGAGGCGAGGAATGCCACCGCTATACAGGAAAATCTTCGGAAATGCGTTTTCCGTAAACGGTCCGGCCTGTTCCCTGCCGGCAACCTTCAATCGGTATTCGATGTATTCGCGCATTTCGCGACGATCGAGTGACTCTATATGAAACCGAAGGCGCACACGCTGCACCAGTTGCTTCAGCTTCGGACTGTCCAGTTTGTCTTTCAGCTCGGGCTGTCCGGCAAGGATGATGCGTAATACTTTTTCCTTGTGGGTTTCGATACCGGATAGAAGGCGGATTTCCTCGAGCACTTTCTTGCTGAGATTTTGTGCCTCGTCGACTATCAGTACGACTTTCTTGCCCTCGGAGTACTGCTCGATGAGGAACATATTCAAGGTATCGAGCAATTCGACCTTGCGTTGCTCGAACGGTTTGAATCCGAACTCGGTCAGTACCGCCTGCAAGAATTCCGTCGGTGTCAGCTGCGTCTGCGAAACGACGGCATAAACGACATCGTCGTCGAGCTCATTGAGAAAGGACTGCAGCAGCGTGGTCTTGCCGGAGCCGATTTCACCAGTGATGACGACGAAACCATCGGCCAGCCAGATGGTCGAGTCCATGTAGGCCTTGGCGCGCGCATGCTGTTTGCTCCAATAGACGAATTCCGGATCGGGGGTGAGCCCGAACGGTTGTTCGTTGAGACCAAAGTGCTCCAGATAAGACATTGCGAAATGGTCTGAATGCCGTCCTTAAACTGTTGTTTTACGGGATTTTCCCTTTAGTTTACCCACATTTTAGCCTGACAGGCCAATGCAAACCGCGAGCCAGTTCGTGCTCGCCTATGCGACCAATATCTCATTGAGGCGTGTAACTGTCCGTTCCCGATCCGCGGCGTCGCGTGCAATGACAGTAATGTGTCCGAGCTTCCTGCCGGGCCTCGGTTTCTTACCATAATCGTGCAGAAACGTCGTATTGCACTCCAACAGGTCGGTTTGCGGCGGCATCGTGCCGATCAGGTTGAGCATTGCCGCGTGACCGGTCGCTGACACGTCGCCGAGCGGCATGTCCAGAATCGCGCGCAAGTGGTTTTCAAACTGGCTGGTCTTGGCGCCCTCTATCGTCCAGTGTCCGGAATTGTGAACGCGCGGAGCAAATTCGTTAGCCAGTAATTCGTCGCCGACGACAAAGAACTCTATCGTTAATACGCCGACATAATCGAGGCGGTCGAGCATCTGCACGAGGTAGCGGTTCGCCAGGGCAGAAAGGTCATTGGCGTCGATCGGGGCCCTGGAGATATTTAGAATCCCCGCGCAGTGCTGGTTCTCAATCAGCGGGTACACGGCCACTTCTCCGCTTACGTTTCGCACCCCGATCGCCGAGACCTCGCGATCGAACGGAATCCATTTTTCTGCGATCAGCTGGCGGCCACCGAGTGCTGCCAGCGCATCTGCAAGCTCGCTCTCGTCGCTCGGGATCGCCTGGCCCTTGCCGTCGTAGCCGAGCCTGCGGGTCTTCAATACGAGCGGCAGGCCGAGGTCGCTGGCCGCATCCTGCAGATCCTCGAGTGAATCGATGCAGCGGTAAGGCGCTACCGGTATCTGCAGTGATTCGAACAATTGTTTTTCATTGAACCTGTCTTGTGCGTGCCGTAATGCACCCGGAGGCGGGTACACAGTCGTATCCCTGGCAATGCGCTCGATTGCGCTTACCGGGACGTTTTCGAATTCGTATGTGATGACATCGGCCTGCAGGACCAATTGCTCGAGCCCTTCGTCACTGTCGAATGCCAGCGGGATAACCGGACCGACGACCGCTGCGGGCGGATCAGGCGAGGGATCGAGGAAAACAAACTCGAGGTCGAGTTCCTGCCCTGCGAATCCCAGCATCTGACCAAGCTGGCCGGCACCAATAATGCCAATCTTTGTCATTGATTGATTGTTACGCCGGGCCGCGTGGATCGCCGTTCGCCAGCACGGTTTCGGTCTGTTTCCGGCGGTGGGCATCGAGCGCATCCGCCAGTTCGTCGTCGCCGATGGCGAGAATCGAGGCCGCGAACAAAGCCGCGTTGACGGCTCCCGCCTTGCCAATCGCCAGGGTGCCGACCGACACGCCGGCCGGCATTTGCACGATGGACAGCAGCGAATCCATCCCCTTGAGCGCTTTCGATTCGACCGGAACCCCCAGCACCGGCAGGCGTGTCTTTGCGGCGGTCATGCCGGGGAGGTGAGCCGCACCGCCCGCACCGGCAATGATGACCTGCAGCCCGCGGTCGGCCGCCGTCTCTGCGTATTCGTGCAGCAGGTCGGGTGTTCGATGTGCCGATACGATCTTGACCTCGTGTGCGATGCCCAGCGAATCGAGCGTTTCGCTTGCGTGTTGCATGGTCTCCCAGTCCGATTGCGATCCCATGATTATTCCGACTCGTGCGTTCATTTGATGAGCAGCCCGGTGAAAAGATGCCAATTCTATAATCAGCGCGGCTCGTTCTGCATCTTCGCGGTGAGTTCCCTGTGGATTTCGGAGAAGATCCTGCGCCGGATCAGGTGCCGTTTCTTGTCGTCGGTGGCGGCGTCGTGGGCTCTCGACTGCTGCATTAGCTCACGATTCTCAGTTCCGGTAAAGGCAAGGAATTCTGCGAGTGCTGCCGCACCTTCCCCGGCGATCCGATCGCGCCACTGCTCCGATTCGTGAAATATTTCTTTTGCCAGCCTGTCCTTGCGGCCGAATGCATCAAGCGCGATGCGAATCGGCTCCGGATTTACCTGGCGCATCAGTTTGCCGATGAGTTGTTTTTGCCGCCGGAGCGCACCGTGCGACTTCATCCCCTGGGCTGTTATTACTGCCTGCAGAAGCTGGTCATCAAGCGGGATGCGCGCCAGTTGTTCCGCATTCAGATCGATCAATCGCTCGCCGAGAGCCTGCAAAGCCAGGTACTCGCGTTTGCGCGCACTCTTGCTGGGTTTCGAGACGGACATTAAGGGAATGAGATCGACACAGACTCTTTGCGGCATAGTATCATGCGGGCCGGACGCGGACGGGCAGTAGAAAAACAACGGTAAATCCTTTAGCAATGATTAATTTCAGGGGAATGACATGAACGCACCGCATGGCCGTAGTGCGGTAGACCAGCAGGAACTCGAGGACATCGTCTCGCTCGTCATTAATGAAGCGAGAGAGCAAGGCGTCGACCAGGCGGAGGCTGCCGCCAGCCATGACATCGGCTTAAGTGCTACCGCCCGACTCGGAAATGTGGAGAGCCTGGAATATACGAATGACCGCGGCGTGGGTGTCACCGTCTACAAGGATCAGAAAAAAGGCAGTGCAAGTACTTCCGATTTCAGCCCGGCGGCGTTGCGCGAGGCCGTTATAAAAGCCTGCTCATTTGCCAAATACACGGCCGCTGACGAACACTCCGGGCTCGCCGACAAGGAACTGATGGCAAGCGATATACCGGATCTCGACCTGATGCACGAATGGGAGCTCGAGTCGGGCGATGCCATTCGCATCGCCATCGAGTGCGAAGACGCCGCCAGGGAATTCGACAAACGGGTAACGAATTCGGAAGGCGCCACCGTAACAACCAACGCCGGCGTTCGCGCCTACGGAAACACTCACGGATTTCTAGCTTCTTATCCCAAGTCCAGCCACAGCATCAGCTGCGTTGTCGTCGGCGAGTCCAACGGCGAAATGGAGCGTGACTACTGGTACAGCACAACCCGGGACGCAGCAGACCTGGAGGCGCCGGAGGCGATCGGCAGGACCGCGGCACGGCGAACCGTGCACAGACTGGGATCGCACAAAATCAAGACCGACCGGGCACCGGTGCTGTTTGCGCCAGAGGTTGCGCGGGGTTTTATCGGCCACGCGATCGGTGCGTTGTCCGGCAGCGCGCAGTATCGGCGTGCGTCATTCCTGTTAAACGCCGCCGGCGAAAAGGTATTTCCCGACTTCGTACAGATCCTGGAAAGGCCGCACATCGCCAAGGCGATCGCCAGTGCGCCGTTCGATGCGGAAGGTGTCGCCACCGAGGACCGGGAAGTCGTTATCGATGGCGTCATTCAGGGTTACTTCCTCGGCTCTTACTCGGCGCGGCGTCTCGGGCTCACGACCACGGCTAATGCCGGCGGGCCGCAGAACCTGCTGGTGCAAGGCAGCGACGGTGACGACCTCGATTCCCTCATCAAATCAATGGACCGCGGCTTGCTGGTGCAGGAGCTGATCGGCCAGGGAGTCAACGGCGTCACCGGCGACTATTCGCGGGGCGCCGTCGGCTACTGGATCGAACAAGGCGAGATCCGTTACCCCGTGCACGAGATTACGATTGCGGGGAATCTGCGGGACCTGTACCAGAAAATCGCGGCGATCGGCATTGACCAGGATCTGCGCGGCGGCATTCGCTGTGGGTCCTTACTCGTGGAGTCGATGACGATTGCCGGCGCCTGATAATCAGGGCTTGAGTCCCTGCCACGCATGTATCTGTATCGTGGAGCGACTCTAATCGCGATTCATTCGCTTTTTTGCTCGTACTCGTCGAGGAGGTCGGACAGGGTGCGCTCCGTGACTGTTTGATCGACCGCGGTATCGAGATTCTTGCAGAGTTCGTCGACCGTATCCGACCAGGTCGGTTCGCGAAGCGATCCGGTTTCTCCCTTGGCGCGAACCACGTCGAGAATGTCCTTGAGTTTTATCCGCGCCATTTCACGGCCCGGCAAGAGTTCTTCCTTTTCCGTGGACATCAACAACCCGCTCGATTCGAGCGCATGTATGACCGGCGCCAGCGCGATGCTCGGTATTCGCAGCTCGCTGCTGACCTCGCCGGAGGTGATTGTCTGATCGGGCGTGCGAAAAGCCCGGCCGACCAGGAACATGATGTCAAGTGCAAGGCGCTCGCGCATCGAATTGGACAACCTGGGTTCCTGTCGGCCCGTGCGCAAGAATGCCGGGCGCTGATGATAGAAAGCGACCTGCGCCCCGACCAACAAGATGAGCCAGTTCAGGTACAGCCAGATGAGCGTAGTAATCGCAACGGCGAAGCCGGCATAAACCTGCAGCGTGCGCGTTGCATAAAGGATGAAGTTCGTGAATATCACGCCCATAGCAGCCCACATGCATCCGCCGATTACCCCGCCGACCAGTGCCGACTTGAAGTTGACCTTGGTGTTCGGCATGAACACGTAGAGGAATGTGAATACGGCAGAAATCAGCAGGAAGGGCATGGATTTCCCGGCGAGCACGAATATCGGGCCCAGGGCCTCGTTACTCAGGATGTACTGAACGACCGTATTACTCTGGATCGAGGTAATCATGCCGATTGCCGTAACCATGACCAGCGGGCCCACGAGCAGCACGATCAGGTACTCGGTAAAGCGCCGCGAGAAACTGCGTGGCTTCGATACGTACCAGACGTAGTTAAAACTTTCCTCGACCTTCTGCACCATGCTGATTGCGGTGTAGAGAAAGAATGCGAGTCCCAGTCCACCGAGCACGGAACCCCTGACGTTGTCGACCAGCGCCAGGATCTGATTTGTAATCTGTTCGCCCTGCTCACCGAGCGGTGCGAGCAGGTTGTCAAGATAGGGTTCTAGCTGGTTGAAGACGCCGAAGCCCTTGAGCATCGCGAAACTGAATGCAAGCAGCGGAACCACCGAGAGCAGCGTGGTATAGACCAGGCTCATGGCGCGCATCGTGAGCTGACCGGAGAAGAAATCGCGCAACATCGCGTACAGATAACGCAGAAGGATCGCGATGATTTCCCCGATCGGTCCGACTTTGCTCAGTCGTTTACCCCAGATGATCTGGTCAAGCAATTCTTCGAGTTTGTCGATCAAGCCATGCTTACCTGTTAGTTATTATTGGGCTCGCTGGAGGATTATTGTACCTCGGGGGGGGCCGTAAGATCAGGCAGTCAGCACGCGCAGCGCTTCCCGATATTTGTCACCGGTTTGTTGTATTACCTCCGGCGGCAGTCGGGGTCCGGGTGCCGTCTTGTCCCAGTCGAGCCCGTCCAGGTAATCGCGGACGAACTGCTTGTCGAAGCTCGGCGGGCTGATTCCGGTACGGTATTCGCTCAATGGCCAGAATCGCGAGGAATCGGGCGTCAGAATCTCATCGATGATAAAGAGCTGCCCCTCATCATCCTGTCCGAATTCGAATTTGGTATCTGCAATGATGATGCCCCGCCCGAGCGCATACTCGGCAGCGCGTTCGTAGATCCTGATGGAAACCTCGCGGACCCGTTCGGCAAGCCCGGCTCCCAGCATCGCCTGCACGGTTGCGAAACTGATGTTTTCGTCGTGACTGCCCGCCTCGGCCTTGGTCGCGGGCGTAAAGATCGGATGTGGCAGCTTGGCGGCTTGCGCCAGGCCCGGGGGCAGTTCTATGCCGCAGATCTTTCCGCTCTGCTGGTAGTCGCGCCAGCCCGATCCACTGAGGTAACCGCGAACCACTGCCTCGATCGGCAACGGCTGCAATCGCCGCACGACGATCGAGCGTTGCTCGAGAGCTTTCAGTACCTCGCCATCGTCGATGATGCTATCGAGACTGCAGTCCGTCAGGTGATTCGGGATCAGGTCTTCCATCATCTCGAACCAGAAGTTCGAAATGCTCGTCAACACCTGTCCTTTTCCGGGCACCGGGTCGGGCATCACCACGTCATAGGCGGAGAGGCGATCCGTGGTCACGATCAGCAGGTGATCGTCGTCGACGCTGTAGATGTCGCGCACCTTGCCGCGGCCAATTCTATTGAGAACAGCGACGTTCGATTCGTACAGGGTATCGGAAGTGCCCATGGTGACCTTCGTCTTCGATATTGGGGCGGATGATGGCGGTTCCATGCCGGCCCCGCAAGTCGCGGCGATGGGAATACGCTTCCACTGCGGTTAGCATTAGCGCATGTTTCAGACCCGTTTCATCGGCGCAGTGTTGCATGTCTTATTGGGGTAAAGTCGTAGGGACACTCGGCGGTCTGGCAACCGGTCGGCCCTGGATGGCGATCATCGGGCTTATCCTCGGTCACCAGTTCGATCGCGGATTCGCCGATCGCTTCACGCGTTTCGGTCCGGATGTCTCCGCCGCGCGCCTGGAACACCTGCCCCGGGCATACCTGAAAGCGTTGTTCGAGACCATGGGTCATCTCGCAAAGGCGGATGGCCGGGTTACGCAAGACGAGATAAGGGCAGCTCGGGCGCTGATGCACCGCCTCGGGCTCGGGCCCGCGGAAATACGCAATGCCATAAACTGGTTCGAAAGCGGCAAGGACGCTGCCTATCCATTGATATCCACGCTGCGGGACCTGCGCGGGCAGAGCGCTCGTCGAGCGGATATGCGGGCGCTGTTTATTCGCTTGTTGATGGAAGTCGCGCTGTCCAAGCCATCGCTCAGGCACGCTGAGCGTAGCCTGATCTGGACCATCTGCAAGGAACTCGACATAGGACGGGTAGAACTCGCGCAGCTGGAGGCCATGCTTCGCGCACAACGCGGATTCCGCAGATCCGCTGCCGGTGCGGCCGACTCAAAGCGAGTCGACGATGCGTACGCCGCCCTCGGCGTAGACAGCTCGTCCACCAATGATGAAATCAAGCAAGCGTACCGGCGGCTGATGAACAAGAATCATCCGGACAAACTGGCGTCGACGAACCCGGGTGCATCCGTGCTGGCCGAAGCGGAACGCCGGACAAAGGAAGTCAAGAGCGCTTATGAGCTATTGAAAGCGCGCCGCAGCATCAGGTAAGGGCGCGCGAAGGATCCGTGAAATCGATACCCCGTTTCGTTAAAGTCTCTGGAATCCGGCAAATTAGAAAGGACGATCGACTTTGGAACCGCTGATTGCACCATCCATACTTTCCGCCGATTTCGCGCGCCTGGGGGACGACGTCAATGCCGTGCTCGAGGCCGGCGCAGATGTCGTGCATTTCGATGTCATGGATAATCATTTCGTGCCGAACCTTACAATCGGTCCGTTGATTTGCGAGGCATTACGAAATCACGGAATCACGGCACCCATCGACGTGCACCTGATGGTCGATCCCGTCGACCGCATCATCCCGGACTTTGCCAAGGCCGGTGCCAGCTATATCACCTTTCATCCGGAGGCCAGCCGTCACGTGCACCGGACGATCGGTTTGATCCGCGAACTGGGTTGCATGGCCGGCCTGGTATTCAATCCGGCAACGCCACTGACGTGGTTGGAGCACGTCATAGATGAACTCGACCTGGTCCTGATCATGTCCGTCAACCCCGGATTCGCCGGCCAGGATTTTATCCGGTCGTCCCTGGATAAATTGCGGCAGGCGCGGCAAATGATCGACGCTAGCGGGCGACAGATTCGCCTCGAGGTCGATGGCGGCGTCAAGGTCGAGAATATCGGGGAAATTGCGGCAGCGGGCGCAGACACATTTGTCGCCGGCTCGGCGATCTTCGGCACCAACAACTACGCGGCCGTCATCGCGGAGATGAAATCTGAAATTGCGGCGGCGCTTGCCTAGATCTTCCTGTCTGGTGCAATCCGCCCGCAGTGTGGATACAGGCGGTTAAGCCGCGGCGGATTGATCACGTCCATCCCTGGTCGTGACCTTCGCTGCGCGAAGGCGCGCTATGCGCGTCCAAATTCGCTCCATGCGAATTTGTGATCTTTAGTCCACAAATCAGATCTTGCGGTTCGGCCGCGCACCATACACAACAATGGTCTTGCCACTGGCCGACACCAGACCCTGTTCTTCGAGTACCTTGAGTACGCGCCCGGCCATCTCACGGGAGCAACCAACCAGCCGGCTCAGCTCCTGGCGGCTGACCTTGATCTGCATGCCGTCCGGATGGGTCATGGCGTCCGGTTCATTGCACAGGTCCATGATGGCATGCGCTACGCGGCCGGTAACGTCGACGAAAGCCAGATCGCCGAGTTTTCGATTGGTGCGGTCGAGTCTTGTAGCAAGCTGAGTCGCGAGTTCGAATACGAGTCCCGGACTTTCGCTTGCGATCTGGCGGAACCGCGGGTAGGTCATTTCGGCAATCTCGCATTCGCTGCGCGTTCGCACCCAGGCACTTCGTGTCGGCTGCTCGTAGAAAAGACCCATCTCGCCAAAGAACTGGCCCTTGTTCAGGTACGCAAGGACCATTTCGTTGCCATCTTCGTCCTCGATCATCACCTCGACTGAACCATCGACGATGTAATAGAGCACATCGGGCAGGTCACCCGCGTGAATCATGACGGTTTTTGATGGAACGGTGCGTACCCTGCAATAACTAAGGAACCGGTTGATTGCCGGTACGTCACTTAAAGTCTTTGCTGTTGTTTGCATAGAGTGATCCTAAAAAGACGCCGCGCCCAGTGCGTTAATAATACAGTTTGCCCCGAATAACAAGGTAAGTGTCGAATATTCCTGAAAATATCGTCGCAAAAATCCGACGAAACCATCTTTGGCCCAATCCTCCTCAAGAGCGGCGTCAAATCCAGTACGCCGTCCTGGTCATCACCTTTGCCGTCAAGCGCATTAGCTCTCGCACCGGTCTGGGCAGTTCCGCTGCTCCGGCGTCCCTGGCATTGGCCCCGTGAATTTCCTCTTCGGCGCGCATCTGCTCGACGATCGCCCGGCTCTTCGCATCACTCTCGGGCAGGCGGCCGATGTGCCCGGTCAGGTGCTCAGAGACCTGGCGCTCCGTTTCTTCGATGAAGCCCAGTGACCACTTGTCGCCGAGAATGCCGCTGGCGGCGCCGATCGCCCATGCGCCCGCGTACCACAGCGGGCGCAACTTGCTGGGGTAGGAACCCAGTTCACTGAGCCGTTGCTCGCACCAGCCCAGGTGGTCGAGTTCCTCGTCGGCCGCTTTGAGCATCTGCTGCTCGAGCCGCGGGTCGCGGACGACGGCAGCGTGGCCCTGATAAAGGCCCTGGGCAGCGATCTCTCCGGCGTGATTGACGCGCATCAAACTGGCGGCATGCGACTTTTCTTTGGCGGACAGCGGCGCCTCGGCGATGTCGGCTGCCGGATTTGGTCGCGACGCCGGTGTCGCTGCGGATGAGGTCGCGCGAAGAGCGTTGTCGATCCCGGAAATCAACCGATCGAGGGGGTCTAACTGTCGCTCTTCCATGCCGCTTATTATAACCGCGATCGAGTGCGTCGCGCCGGGCGTTAGCGATTGCCGCAATCGTCCTGCCGACAGAGCAAGCATTGAAACATAAGCTATTGAAAAATATATAAAATATCCTTCTGAAGCAATTCGCGTGCGGCCCCGGCGAAGCGCGCAATCGGTTTGCAATATACGGGGCTTCCGAGTAGAATTTCGCGCCTTTCGCCGGGGGCTGACCCCAAGCTGGAATTGCAAAACATGAAAACCTTTTCTGCCAATCCGCAAGCAGTACGTCGCGACTGGTACCTGGTCGATGCGACGGACAAGACCCTGGGACGCCTGTCCTCGGAAATTGCGATTCGGCTTCGTGGCAAGCACAAGCCGGAATACACGCCTCACGTCGACACCGGCGATTACATCGTCGTCGTCAATGCAGACAAGATCCGCGTGACCGGCAACAAGATGCAAGACAAGATGTATCACCGATACACCGGTTATATCGGTAACCTGAAATCGGTGCCGATGGACAAGCTGATGAGCGAGGCGCCGGAGCGGGCGCTGCAATACGCGGTCAAGGGCATGCTGCCTCGCAATCGCCTGGGCCGGAAGATGCTGACGAAACTGCGCATATTTGCCGGACCGGAACACGATCACCAGGCGCAGCAGCCGATTCCGCTGGACATAAAGGCCTGAGCGCGTAACGCGACAGGATTGAGGCTTTGATAATGAGTGAAACCCATTTCTACGGCACGGGACGCCGCAAAACCTCGACGGCAAGGGTCTACTTGAGGCCCGGTGCTGGCGAGATCACGGTCAACGACCGGCCGCTGGACCGGTTTTTTGGCCGGCAGACTGCCCGCATGATCGTGCGGCAGCCGCTGGAACTGATGAACCTGTCGGACAAGTTCGATATCAGCGTTACGGTAAAGGGTGGTGGCACAACGGGGCAGGCCGGTGCGATTCGCCACGGTCTGACGCGTGCGCTGATGCAATATGACGAATCCCTCCGTCCCGCGCTGCGCAAAGCAGGATTCGTGACCCGCGATGCCCGCGAGGTCGAACGCAAGAAAGTGGGCCTGCGCAAGGCGCGTCGGGCGACGCAGTACTCGAAGCGTTAATTCCTCGGATTTTGATCTTGAGTGGCTGGTCTCCGGAGGTGCTCCGGACGGCGGACTAAAGATCAATTGGCGCCAGTCCACGAAGCGCCTGCCATTTATAAGGCAGTCACTGAAGGTAAGTCCGCGTTGATCGGGAGTGCCCACCAAGATATCGTGGGCGGACTTGGGGGATCGTCTAGCGGTAGGACTGCGGACTCTGACTCCGCCAACGGGGGTTCGAATCCCTCTCCCCCAGCCAAAATATGAAATGGGCT
>JBFFKF010000005.1:0-53169 GCA_041555515.1 Woeseiaceae bacterium | reverse complement strand
GGGCGCATTGCTTCCGGGGGCATGGAAACCGCTAATCGAGTTCCTGTTGGCGAGCCCGGTCGTCTTGTGGGCTGGCTGGCCTTTCCTGGTGCGCGGCTGGAAGTCGATTAAAACGCGCAACCTGAATATGTTCACGCTCATAGGGCTGGGCGTTGTCGTTGCCTACGCCTACAGCACCGTTGCCGCTTTGTTGCCCGACATTTTTCCCGCGGCTTTTCGCGACAGCGCGGGGCATGTGGCTGTGTACTTCGAGGCGGCGGCCGTGATCGTGACGCTGGTTTTGCTCGGCCAGGTCCTGGAGTTGCGCGCTCGCAGCCGCACCGGCGCGGCAATCCGTGCACTACTTGAACTCGCACCGAAGACGGCGCGCAAAGTCGAGGAGGATGGCACTGAGCACGATGTGCACCTGTGCCACATAAAGGTCGGTGACCGGATAAGGGTGCGGCCCGGTGAAAGCATTCCCGTAGACGGCATCGTTGTCGACGGGCGCAGCACGGTCGATGAATCAATGGTCACCGGCGAACCATTAGCTGTCATGAAAGCTGAAGGCGATCAACTGGTCGGCGCAACGATAAACGGCACCGGTACCTTGCTGATGCGCGCAGAACATGTCGGCAGTGACACACTGTTATCGAGAATCGTGCACATGGTTGCGGAAGCCCAGCGTAGCCGGGCACCGATTCAAAACCTGGCGGACCAGGTCGCCAGCTATTTCGTACCTGCCGTGGTCCTGGTTGCCGTCGTGGCGTTCGTCATCTGGGGGACTATCGGTCCCGAGCCGCGCATGGCTTTCGCAATCATTAATTCGGTCGCGGTGCTGATCATTGCCTGTCCCTGCGCGCTCGGCCTGGCAACTCCGATGTCCATCATGGTTGCTACCGGGCGTGGCGCAACAGCGGGTGTCTTATTCAAGAATGCCGAAGCCGTCGAAATCATGCGCAAGGTCGACACGCTGATTGTCGATAAGACCGGCACGTTGACTGAAGGTAGCCCGCGAGTTGTGTCAGTGACGTCGTTTGAGCCTTTCGAGGAATCGTCGTTACTCAGGATTGCCGGCAGTCTGGAGCGAGGCAGCGAGCATCCGCTCGCAGAGGCAATCGTGCGCAGTGCAGAAGAACGCAAACTGTCACTCGACACACCGGCGGCTTTCGAATCGATTACCGGCAAAGGAGTAACCGGCAAGGTATTCGGGCAAGTCGTTGCCATGGGTAATCGTCAGTTGCTCGAGGACATCGGGGCCGGAACAAGCTCGCTGGAAGAAGCCGCGGAATCACGGCGTGCCGATGGCGAAACGGTCATTTATGTCGCGATCGATGGCAAGCCGGCAGGAATTATCGGTGTAGCCGATCCGATCAAGGACACGACGCCCGACGCGATTTCAGCGTTGCATGACCAGGGCTTGCGGATCGTGATGTTGACCGGCGACAACCGGACTACCGCGGACGTCGTCGCCCGGAAACTGGGTCTCGACGATGTGATTGCAGAAGTACTGCCGGACGAGAAAGCAAGGGTGGTCAAGGAATTGCGTGACGCAGGCGCCGTCGTGGCCATGGCGGGCGACGGTATCAACGACGCGCCGGCGCTCGCCGCGGCAGATGTGGGCATCGCGATGGGCACCGGTACGGATGTGGCGATGGAGAGCGCCGGAATAACGCTGGTCAAGGGCGATCTGCGCGGCATCGTGCGGGCGCGTCTGCTCAGTCAGGCGACGATGCGAAACATCCGCCAGAACCTGTTTTTTGCGTTTGCTTATAACGGGATGGGGGTGCCGATCGCGGCGGGCATCTTGTACCCGCTAACCGGCACGCTGCTGAGCCCGATGATTGCAGCTGCAGCAATGTCATTCAGCTCGGTGTCCGTGATTGGCAATGCGTTGCGACTGCGTAGAGCCGCGATCTGAGCCGATCTTACGCGTCCAAATCCGGAATCAGTTCACTTTCAAGCCGAACGATCATGTCTTTAAGGACTAGTCGCCGTTTTTTCAGCCGGCGGATACGCAGCTGATCGACCATGGGGTCGTGTGACAGGCTGTCAATCAGGTAATCAAGGTCTCGGTGACTAACGCGCAATTCGCGGAGCCGCGCAAACTCCTTAAAGGATTCGGTGTCTACTTTCTCGCTCATCAATCTAGGGCATTAACTCCAGCAGTTCTTCCGATATCCGACCGTGTAATTCTAGCGCAGTTGGGGGCCGAGGGCACCTGTCATCAGTTTCGGCTTTCCGAAATAAACCCGAGCCAATCGTGGTCCCGCGGGCCGGCCACCAGGAAATGCGGGTTCAGGATGTCCGGCTTATTGTTATATGAGAGGGGGGTCCCGTCGAGCTCCAGGACCACGCCGCCTGCCTGTTCGACCACGGCCTGGGCGGCAGCGGTGTCCCATTCCGACGTCGGGCCGAGGCGCGGGTAGACGTCCGCCTCGCCTTCTGCAACCAGGCAGAATTTGAGGGAGCTTCCGGTGGGGTGCATCTCGAAATCGCCAAGGTTCTGCAGGAAACGGTCCAGGCTCGTGCCGCGATGCGAGCGGCTGCCGACCACCCGGACCGGAGAGGCGCTTGTCATGGCCACGCCGATCGGCTGCGGCGCATTGCCGTCGACCCGCTTGTCTGCGCCGAGGCCCTGGCAGCCCGCATAGGTCGTGTGCCTGACCGGTACGTGGACCACGCCGAGGACCGGCTGGTGATCCTCGATCAGCGCGATATTCACGGTGAATTCACCATTGCGGCTGACAAACTCCCTGGTGCCATCGAGCGGATCGACCAGCCAGTACGGATTCCACTTGCGTCGTTCCTCGAAATCAGGGAGCCCGGACTCCTCGGAGAGTATCGGCAGATCGGGGGTCAGCGAGTTGAGGCCCTGCACGATGATATGCTGGGACGCCATGTCTGCCTGTGTGAGCGGCGACTGGTCATCCTTGGCTTGTACATCGAAATCGCTTGCGTACACTTCGAGGATCGCCTGGCCCGCCTCGGTAGCCAGGGCAACGACTGGATCAATGAGCTGTGCCAAATTCATCGGACCATCATAAATCAATTGAAGCACTGAACGGTTGCGATACGTTGATGCTCGACATGGACGGCACGTTGCTCGACCTCGCCTATGACAATTACATGTGGCTCGAGCACATCCCGGCGGAATACGCGCGGCAAAATTCCATGGGCGAGGACGAGGCGCGGGAATTGCTGATGGACAAATTCCGCCGCATGGAAGGCAAGCTGCAGTGGTATTGCCTGGACCACTGGAGCGAAGTGCTGGATCTGGACGTAAAGCAAATGCATCGCAGGGAAAACGGCCGCATCAGTTATTTGCCGGGGGCGAGAGAATTCCTCGAGGCTGTGCTCAGGCATGAAGTCCGGGTGCTGCTGATTACCAACTCGCATGCGGACACGCTGCAGATCAAGACCGAGGTAACCGGCATCACCGAATTCTTCGACGCCGTGTATACCTCGCACCAAATGGGTCACGCGAAAGAGGATCAGCCATACTGGCACGCGGTTCAGACGGCCGAAGGATTCGACCCGCAGAAGACTCTTTTCATCGACGATAACCCGGCCGTACTGGAGAGTGCCCGGACTTACGGCATCAGCATGTTGCTGAACATCACGCGGCCGGATACGAGACGCCCACCCCGTGAGGAACGCGGGTTTCCGACGATTGAAGGCGTCGCCGCCCTCATTCGGTAGTCTTGCGGCGGGGCCGCCGCCGCGATGCGTGTGTCTTCGTGCTCTTCTTCTTGCTCTTTTTCTTGCCGCGCGGAGCCGGTTTACCTTTCGGCCTCCTGCGTGCGGGCTTCTGCACCGCCGGCAGGAGCGCCACGTCGTAATTCGCGACGGGAATCTTGTGACCGATGAAATCCTCGATATCCGGCAACGAGATCGCATAGGTCTCGCAACCGAAGCTGATTGCGTCGCCCGAAGCGCCGGCGCGCGCGGTGCGGCCAATTCGATGCACATAATCTTCACAATCCTGCGGCAGGTCGTAATTGATCACGCACTGCACATCGGGAATATGCAGCCCGCGTGAGGCTACATCGGTGCCGATTAGCACCTGGAGCTCGCCGCTCTGGAAACGCATCAGCATGCGCAGGCGTTTTTTCTGTGGCACGTCGCCGGAAATTGCCTTCGCGTTGATGTCGTTCGCCTGGAGATAGTTCTCCACGCGCTCGGCTTCGCGCTTGGTATTGACGAAGACCATGATGCGGCTCGAACCCATCTCCCTGATCAGGCCGATGAGCAACGGAATCTTCTCTTCATTGGAGGGAAAGAAAATCGCCTGCCGGACGCGGTCGGCGGTCACCTTGTCGGGCTCGACGCGTATCAGCTCTGGTTCGTTCATGTGCTCGTAGGCGAGTTCCATGACCCGGTGCGACAGCGTCGCGGAAAACAGCATGTTCAGGCGCTTGTCCGGTTTCGGCAGGCGCCGCAGCAGGTAGCGGATGTCCTTGATGAAGCCCAGGTCGAACATGCGATCGGCCTCGTCGAGCACCGCTACCTGCACTTCGTTGAGTTTGAAAACCCCTTGTTTGAAGTAATCGATAATGCGCCCCGGGGTGCCGATCAACAGGTCGACGCCATCGGCAATGGTGCGCCGCTGCTGCTCATAACCGGTACCGCCGAAAGCCAGGCCGATTTTGAACCCGGTATGACCGCCGAGGACTTCGGCATCTTTAGCGATCTGCACGGCGAGCTCACGGGTGGGCGCGAGAATGAATATCTGCGGCTGCCGGGCGCCGTTTCGCGGCGCCGGCAGACCCAGGATTCGCTGGTAGGCCGCGATCAGAAATGCCGCGGTCTTGCCGGTGCCGGTCTGCGCCTGGCCCGCTACATCCCTTTGCTCCAGGGCGATCGGCAGGGCCAGGGCCTGGATCGGGGTACAGAACTCGAAGCCGGCGTCGCGGATGCCCTGCCGCAGGCGCGAATCAAGCTCCAGGGCGTCAAATCTGAGCTCGGTCAGATGGCTATCGGTCATCGGATTCTGTTAAGAAAATGTGGTTCAGGGGCTTGCAAAATTCTTCGCGAAGGAGTCAAATTGTCGGAACATCGACGCGACAACCGTCGCACCTGCCAATTTCGCCATCATCGAAATCCAAGAGAAGCTGCGATAAAGCTGCGACATATTGCCTGATTGAAGAGGCAGCGTCATCCGTTTTCAAAAGTTCGTCGTTCATTGAGTATCTGGCGGGCTGTATCGATCTCAAATCCCAGTCTATACAAGGTGGAGGTAAAACCCGGTGAGTGACAAGATTGTCCACACCACTGACGACAACTTCGAAACAGACGTGCTGCAATCCAAAAAGCCGGTTCTGCTGGATTTCTGGGCCGAATGGTGCGCCCCGTGCAAGATGATCGAACCGTTGCTGGACGAGCTTGCGGACGAATACGCGGACCGCATAAAGGTCGCAAAGCTGAACATTGACGAAAATCCGAACACTCCGCCGAAGTTCGGTGTTCGGGGCATTCCCGCGTTGATGCTTTTCAAGGCGGGCGAGGTTCATGCGCAAACGCTTGGCGCCATGTCTAAACAAAAGCTATCTGAATTTCTGGAATCAAATCTGTGAGAGGATACTTGGGTAATCAAACAAGAAGCCGTCCCAAACAGTCGGCTAAAACAAAGAGTTCCAACGGCCAGGGTAATCGGCGGCGTCGCAGGAGGCCTCAGAGCGAAGCCTTTCCCGACGACGACGGCAACCTGGAGGTAATTCCGCCTGATCAGCTCGAAATGAGCAAGAATGCGATGAACCTGACGGAGTTGAAGACCCGTCCGGCGTCGGAACTGGTCGAACTGGCCGAATCACTCGGCCTGGAAAATATGGCGCGTTCGCGCAAGCAGGACATTATCTTTTCCATTCTCAAGGCGCATGCCAAGAACGGCGAGAACGTCTACGGTGACGGCGTCCTCGAGATTCTCCAGGACGGTTTCGGCTTCCTGCGTTCCGCGGACAGCTCATACCTTGCGGGACCGGACGACATCTACGTATCGCCCAGCCAGATTCGGCGATTTAGTTTGCGGACCGGCGACACGGTCTCCGGGTTGATTCGACCGCCCAAGGACGGGGAGCGGTATTTCGCACTGCTCAAGGTCGGCGAAATCAATCATGACGCGCCCGAAGCCGCAAAGAGCAAAGTACTTTTCGAAAACCTGACACCGCTGTTCCCGAAAGAGCGTCTCAAGCTAGAACAGGGTAACGGCAGTACCGAAGACCTGACCGCCCGCATTATCGACATGGTCGCGCCGATCGGCAAAGGCCAGCGAGGCCTGATCGTATCACCGCCGAAAGCCGGTAAAACGATGTTGCTGCAGAACATCGCATCGGCGATCGCAGCCAACAGCCCGGATTGTGACCTCATCGTGCTACTGATCGACGAGCGTCCGGAAGAAGTGACCGAGATGGTACGCACGGTCCGCGGCGAAGTGGTGTCATCCACATTCGATGAGCCGGCGAGTCGTCACGTGCAGGTCGCCGAAATGGTCATCGAAAAGGCAAAACGGCTCGTCGAACACAAGCGCGACGTCGTCATTTTGCTGGACTCGATCACCCGCCTGGCGCGCGCCTATAACACGGTCGTACCATCGTCGGGCAAGGTGTTGACGGGTGGTGTCGACGCCAATGCGCTGCACCGGCCGAAACGATTCTTCGGAGCGGCGAGAAACATCGAGGAAGGCGGCAGCCTGACGATCCTGGCGACAGCACTTGTCGATACCGGTTCCAAGATGGACGAGGTTATCTACGAGGAATTCAAAGGCACCGGCAACATGGAGATTCACCTCGACAGGCGCATTTCCGAGAAACGTGTCTTCCCGGCCATCAATATCAACCGTTCCGGTACCCGCAAGGAAGAATATCTCACCGAACCGGAAGAATTGCAGAAGATGTGGGTGCTTCGAAAGGTCTTGCACCCGATGGACGAACTCGCTGCGGTCGAGTTCCTGTTAAACAAGCTACAGGACACCAAGACCAACGCCGAATTCTTCGAAGCGATGAAGCGATAACAAAAGGCCCTTCAATCGAAGGGCCTTTTATCATTGCAATGACGAATCCGGCGCCTAAGCTTTTCCGCCGACACTCCAGATGCCGTCGCCTTTGGCGGCGAGGTACAGGAAAATAAAGCAGTACAGAACCGCGGCGTCACCACCGTTCATGACCGGCAGCCATTTTTCCGCGCTGAAGTGACCCAGCCAGTATGCGAACGCTGCGAGGCCACTGGCCAGGAACGCGATCGGCGACGTGAACAAGCCGATCATTATGAGTGCACCGCCAATCAGTTCGATCGGGCCCGCTATGTAAAGAATATGCCCCGGCGGATCGAAACTCCGTGGCGGCAGGCCAAGCAATTTCTGGCTGCCGTGCAAGAGAAATGCAAAGCCGGACGCGATGCGCAGCAGTGCATAGGTCTGATTCTCATACTGCTTCATGAACGAAACCATTTAGGAATTCCCCCTGTGGATTTGATCAGGCCCGAAATCTGGGCAATTGTTAATTTTTTCTCGAATCGACGCTCATTAGCCTAACATGAAAATGACCGCCGACTTGGAGCCGCAAGCCCGAGCGGCTAATGTCCGGATTCCTAAACGTAACGAGGAGAGCCAGTGCCCGCCGAACTGAAGAAAACGGATCGCACCACGATCACGCGCCACGATGAAAGGGGTTCCTATGACCGTGATACGGCCTACGCCATTCTCGACGAAGGACTCGTCGCTCACGTCGGCGTCGATACGGGGAGCGGGGTCATGGTCATTCCCATGACTTATGCGCGTCTCGGCGACGAGCTCATCCTGCATGGCGCGGTGGCGAGTCGCTGGCTGTCGAGCTTTGAACATGGCCGACCGATCAGCGTCTGTGTGACGCTGCTCGACGGCCTCGTACTGGCCAGATCGGCATTTTCTCATTCGATGAACTACAGGTCTGTTGTCGCGTTCGGCGAAGCAAGAGTCGTCAGCGAACCCGACAGGAAAATGGCGGCGTTCAAGGCACTGCTTGACCATCTCGTACCCGGTCGCTGGGAGGATTCACGGCAACCGGACGAGCGGGAAATGCTTGCGACGACGGTGCTTTCGATGCCGATCGACGAAGCCAGCGTCAAGATCCGCAGCGGACCGCCCAAGGACGCGGCAAAGGATCTGGATTTGCCTTACTGGTCGGGAGTCATTCCCCTGGGCCTGGCGTCCGGGGCAGCGATACCCGATCCGGCGATGCAGGAAAAGATAGAGGTGCCGGAATATGCGCTCGGCTACTCGCGCCCGCTGCGAACTACGGACTGATCCAGCGGTGCAGGGGCACTGTCGAGCCCCCGGGAAACTCGTCCTGCTCGAGCTCCAGTTCGATATAGCCATCCGTTCCTGACAGGGATGCAAAATCGCCGGACGTATTGGTCGGCACGGGTATTGCCAGCAAGCGTCCGTCGTCACTCTTCAGGCGCACCGGCATGAAGCAGGTCAGTTTTGGTTTGAAGCTGACATCTTCCGCGAGAACGGCAGATTCCGGCGCCGCTGTCTCACGTCCGCTCGCCTGGAACAGGGCCGGTAATACGTAGTGCCGACAGCACACCAGCGACGACACGGGATTGCCCGGTAATGCGAATACGGCCTGACCGGCCGGGCCCGTACCGAACCACATCGGCTTACCGGGGCGCTGGCTGATTTTGTGAAAGACCAGTTTGACGCCGAGCTCTTCGAGCACCTGCGGTACGTAGTCGGCCTGGCCCATGGACACGCCGCCACTCAGTATGAGGACCGTCGACTCCTCGAGGATCTCGCCGAGCCTTTTGCGTAATAGCGCCGGTTCATCGACGAGATGCTCGTCCGATGTCCTGACAAAGCCCTGCTCGGCAAGCATCGCGACCAGCGCGGGGCCATTGGATAGCCTGACCTGGTGTGGCTGGACCGGTTTGCCGGGCGGCACGAGTTCGTTGCCCGTAGAGATGACACGCACCACCGGCTGACGGCTTACCTGTACGTTTTGCATGCCGCAGGACGCGATGATGGCGACGTCCATTGGCGTTATGACACGACCAGGGCCCAGTACCTCGTGCCCGGCCGCATAATCGGACCCTTGCGGGTGAACGAACTGCAAGCGTTCGGCCGCGTAACCTGCCTCGACGGTTGCGACGCCGTCCTCGATCAGGATCCGTTCCACCGGAATGACGCAGTCACTGTTACGTGGCAGGACGGCGCCGGTCATGATTTCGATGGCGTGCACCGACGAAGTCAGGGTCTGCACAGGGTCGCCGGCGTGCTGCGTCCCCTGGATCGTAAACTGGCGATTGCCCGTCGCAAGGAACTCAAACTGCACGGCAATGCCGTCCATCGTCACGCGATCGAATGGCGGCTGATCGCGCTCGGCGACGACCGCCTCGCGCAGGACCCGGCCGCGAGCTTCGGCGAGCGGCACGGTATCGGTCGCGAAAGCCGGCATCGCAGCACTGATCGCCTGCGTCGCCTCTGCCGTCGTAATCATTCTTTTATCAGCTCTGCTCGCGCAAGATCGCGCGATAACCGATGTCGCTGCGGAAGTAGACTTCGTTCCAGTTGATGCCGTTTACCTGCGCGTAGGCAATGTCACGCGCCTTGGCCACCGAATCGCCGAGCCCCACGACGCACAGTACCCGACCGCCGCTCGTTACCACGTCAGTGTCCTGGAGCGCGGTGCCCGCATGAAATACCTTGCAGTCATCGCTCGCGAGTTTTGGCAGGCCGTCGATTATGGCCCCTTTCTCGTATGCGGCCGGATAACCGCCGGCGGCCATCACGACGCCGAGTGCCGCCCTCGGATCCCAGTCCGCGTGTTCATCCGAAAGCCGCCCTTCGATAGTCGCCCGGCACAGCGACACCAGGTCCGTATTGAGCCGCAGCATGATTGGCTGGGTTTCCGGATCGCCCATGCGGCAATTGTATTCGATGACTTTCGGTATGCCGTCGGGCGTAATCATCAGCCCTGCATAAAGAAAGCCCGTGTAGGTGATGCCATCCTCACGCAGTCCGGCGAGTGTCGGATTGATGACAAGGTCGAGAATCTTCCGCTCGATCTCATCGGTAACCACG
This sequence comes from Woeseiaceae bacterium, assembly GCA_041555515.1. Taxonomy (GTDB): domain Bacteria; phylum Pseudomonadota; class Gammaproteobacteria; order Steroidobacterales; family Woeseiaceae; genus SZUA-117. Next base: position 43,133 of record JBFFKF010000005.1, on the reverse strand, counting down.
GGCGCCGGAGAGTAAGCACCCATGCCGCCGGTATTCGGCCCGACGTCGCCGTCGTCGCGGGCCTTGTGGTCCTGCGAACTGGCGAGCGGCAATACACTTTTGCCATCGGTGATTACGATGAAACTGGCTTCCTCGCCCTCGAGGAATTCCTCGACCACGATACGCTGGCCCGCGTCACCAAATGCCTGGTTGGCCAGCATGTCGGTCGCGGCCTGCTCCGCTTCCCCGAGTGTCCTGGCAACGATGACGCCTTTGCCCGCGGCCAGGCCGTCGGCTTTGATGACGATCGGGGCTCCCCGGTCACGTATGTATTCCAGCGCGGGTTCCAGCTGCTCGAAATTCCTGTAGTCCGCCGTCGGAATGTTGTGGCGTTCCAGAAAATCCTTGGTGAAAGCCTTGGAGCCTTCGAGCCGGGCGGCGGCGGCACAAGGCCCGAAACAGCCGAGCCCGCGTTCGCGGAAACGATCGACTATCCCCGCAACGAGCGGCGCCTCGGGTCCGATGATTGTCAGGCCGACTGCTTCCGACTCGGCGAGATCGAGCAAGCCATCGATATCGTCCGCCGCGACGGCAACATTGCGCAGTCCGGGCTCGATCGCAGTACCCGCGTTACCGGGTGCGACAAGGACTTCATCGACTTGCGGAGACTGGGCACATTTCCATGCCAGCGCGTGTTCGCGTCCGCCGCTTCCTACAATCAATACTTTCATTGATTAATGCCGAAAATGTCGCATGCCCGTAAATACCATCGCCAGGCCATGTTCATTCGCTGCGGCAATGACCTCCTCGTCTCGCATCGAGCCACCCGGCTGGATAATGGCCGATATTCCGTACCCGGCCGCCGTATCGATGCCGTCACGGAAGGGGAAGAAGGCATCCGAAGCCATGACAGAGTCCGTGACCGTCAGGCCTTCGTCTTCTGCCTTGATTGCCGCAATCTTCGTGCTGTAGACGCGACTCATCTGCCCGGCCCCCACACCGATCGTCATGCCGTCCCTGCAAAACACGATTGCGTTCGATTTTACAAATTTTGCGACCTTCCAGGCGAAAAGCAAATCCCTGAGCTGTTCGTCCGTCGGCGCCTTGTCGGACACGACCGTCAGCTGCGCTTCGGTCACTTCGCCTGCGTCCGATTCCTGCACCAGCAGGCCGCCGGATACCTTCTTGAAGTCAAATTCGCCCGCGCCGGCCTGGCGCGATTCGCCCGTACGCAGGACCCGCACGTTGGTCTTTTCCGCCAGTATCGGTAACGCGTCCTCGTCTATATCGGGTGCGACGATGACTTCCACAAACTGCTTGTCAATGATTGCCCGTGCCGTAGCACCATCGAGATTCCGGTTGAATGCGATGATGCCACCAAACGCAGACGTCGGGTCGGTCTTAAACGCCTTTTCATATGCACCGAGAATATTCTCGCTTACGGCGACTCCGCAGGGATTTGCGTGTTTGACGATGACGCAAGCGGGTTCCGAGAACTGCCTGACACAGCCCAGCGCCGCATCACTGTCCGCAATGTTATTGAACGAGAGCGCCTTTCCCTGCAACTGGCTCGCGTTCGCGAGCGTGCCGTCCTGTGCGAGCTGGTCACGGTAAAAGGCAGCTTCCTGGTGGGGATTTTCGCCATAACGGAGTTTTTCGATGTTTTTACCCGCATACAACATGTGTTCACCGAGTGCGTCCCCTTCGAGCGTTGCCGAAAGATAGCGCGTTATCGCCGTATCGTAGCCCGCGGTATGCGCAAAGGCCTTCGCTGCGAGGCGACGCCGGTACTCGATCGATATTTGCCCCGACTCGAGCGCTTGGAGCAGCGCATCGTAATCGTCCGGATCGACGACGACGGCGACGCCGTCATGATTCTTGGATGCCGCCCGGATCATGGCCGGTCCGCCAATGTCGATGTTCTCAATGGCATCGGCCAGTGTCGCATCGATTCGTCTGACGGTGTCTTGAAATGGATACAGGTTAACGGCCAGCAGGTCGATCGGCTCGATGCCGTGCTGGGCCATGATCTCGTCATCGGTCCCTCGCCGCCCGAGTAGCCCGCCGTGAATTAGCGGATGCAAGGTCTTGACGCGGCCATCCATGATTTCGGGAAAACCGGTTCTGGAAGACACTTCTACGGCTTCGACCCCCGCATCTTTGAGTTGTCTGCAGGTGCCACCGGTTGAAAGAATTTCGATGCCCAGGCTCTGCAGGCCCTGGGCAAACGGAATCAAGTTACGCTTGTCAGAAACACTGACGAGCGCGCGTCGCACTTTGAACATTGATCGTCTTTATTGGATAAGCGAATAGGTCTTGAGTTTTTTTCGCAGGGTGCCCCGATTAATTCCGAGAATGCCCGCCGCCTGACTCTGGTTACCCTGCGTATAGTCCATGACGACTTTGAATAACGGCTCTTCGACTTCGCCCAAAACGAGTTCATACAGATCGCCGGGGCGATCCCCGTTCAGGCTCTTGAAATACTGGGTGAGTGCTTCTTCGGTATGTTTTCTGAGTGGCTTCCTGTGACTCAGGGTATTCAAATCATTCTTTTTATTGGCTTTTTTCTGCACCACTTTAAGACTCATCCTGCAGAGACGTTGCAACAAACCTCCGGTACTGCGTTTCTTACGCGGCTAGGGTATGAGCCTCGGCCAATTGGCCAAAGAATTCCCGCGTTAGACGAACTTGCTCCGAAGCACTGTCGACACGCACCACCCGTGACCGGAATTCTTCTGAATTATCAAGACCGGCGCAATACCAGGTCAGGTGCTTGCGAGCCACCCGAACGCCAGTCGATTCCCCATAAAACTGGTACAGGTCGCCAAGGTGAAGAAGCATAGTATCACGGACTTCGCGATTATCCAGTGGCGGTGCTTTGTTGCCGGTCTCGAAGAAATAATTCAATTCGCGAAAGATCCACGGACGCCCCTGTGCACCGCGACCAATCATCAAGCCGGCAGCAGAGCTTAGACGCAGAACTTCAAGCGACTTCTCGGGAGTGCTTATATCGCCATTGGCAATAACAGGTATCGACACCGCGTTACAGATTTGCGCAATCGTTTCATATTCGGCATCGCCTTTGAATCTGCAAGCACGTGTGCGGCCGTGTACCGCAATTGCCTGGATGCCGGTTGACTCTGCGATGCGCGCGACTTCCACGCCGTTGCGATGCTGTTGGTCCCAGCCTGTGCGCATCTTCAGAGTTACCGGTACATCAACCGCCTTGACGACCGACTCGAGTATGCGGGCTACGAGCGCCGTGTCCCTGAGCAGCGCAGAACCGGCGAGCTTGTTGCAGACTTTTCTCGCCGGGCATCCCATGTTGATGTCGACGATCTGGGCGCCGCGGTCTACGCACAGCGCCGCAGCCGTTGCAAGTTCATGCGGTTCCGCTCCCACGATCTGCACCACCCGTGGCTCGGTATCCATGTCGAGGTCCAGCCGGCGCTCTGATTTCGTGGTATTCCAGAGGCTTATGTCGGCCGTGGTCATCTCCGACGTCGTCATGCCGGCGCCGAAGCGGCGGCATAATCTGCGAAAGGGGGCATCCGTGATGCCGGCCATCGGCGCCAGCAGAAACGGACTCTTCAATTTGTAAGGGCCGATTCGCAAGGCTAGGGGTCTGCGTCGTGGAAATATCCGTAGCGAGAAAGTGCCACAGCCGGGACAGTTTTTCGATCTTTCGAGGAGCATAGTAGTTCTACGTGACGAGAAAGATCGGAAAAATGGACCGCTGTGGTGCTTTCGCAGCAGGAATGCTTTCTACGGCGCAGACCCCAATCCTCAGTCTTTGAAGTCTTCGGTGGCGCAACGTACCCGTTCCGGGGCGACCCTGTAACAGACGTTGAGTTTGAACCCGGTGGCATCCACCGACGGCTCGTCGATCGTGATTACCGCGGTGAAATTATTACCGGGCGATACCGGCTGCTTGGGATTGAGGTCAGCAGCCAGATACTCGCTCGGTTCCAGAATGGCGCTGCCGATGATCTCCTCCCACCGGTCGGTCAGCGCCACGTGCACCAGTGGATAGGGCAGGGGCTGCTCGGAACGGTTACCGATCCGCGAGTAGATCGTCAGCACGTCCTCGTCTTCGGCGACGCTGCCGTTAGTCGCTTCAAACTGCCAGCCCTTGATGCTCCACTCAGGTGTTATCGGCTTGCCCAGCACGCGATATACCTGTCCGACCGTTTGATTGAACAGGTTCGAGGTCGACAGCGATTGCCGGTTAGAGTGGACGATCTGGCTACACAGCAATACCAGGAGGAGCGTCACTCCGGTGATCATGCCGTATCCCAGCGGATCAGTAGTTCGCCGTCCACCACGTACGATGCGCCGCGCAACATAGGAATCGATAAGATTCCCCGCCTGATCGAACCTCTTGAGCGCAGCCTCACGCTTCTTCTTCTCGCGTTCCCTTTCGAATGCGCCACGAATCTGATCACCCTCCATGATGATCGTTTCTACTTCGGCGCCTTGCTCCTCCTCGTCGTCTTCAGAGCCATTCTGCAGGGAATCGAGACCGACAATCGTTGCGCGGAATTCCTCGTCCTGGCTCGCGATGGCCAGCAACTCCTGGTCGATTTCCTGGTTGATGGTCATCTCTTCTGCGGACGGCTCGGGCACCTCGTGCGTATCCATGTATTCGGGCTGATGCGCCGGTTCGTCCTCGGAGCTTGCCATCGAAAGCTCGATCACTTCGGCATCCGGCGTGAAGGCCGCCGCAATCTGCTCTTCGTCCTCCTCAACCTCATCCGTGCCAGTAGCTCTGGCCGCGAAAATCTGCTCGCCCTCCATCGATATTTCTTCGGCAACGCTGTCCGTTAGCGAGGTTGCGCCGGCAACCGCTTCGCCCGCGGTTTCCTCTTCAGCCGGCCCGGTTTCGATTTCTGCCGCTTCATCCGAGACATCGTGCGAGCCCGAGATGTCGAGACCCATCGCTTCGGCCTGCATGTCGAACTGGGAGTCGAGATCGTCCGGCTCGGACGCATCCTTGTCTTCTATTGTGGACAGTTCACTGTGAATGGCAGCGAGTTCTTCCTCTACCTCGAGCGGGATGTCGTCCCCCGCGGCGGTGTCCTCGTCGTCATCAATCGATGCCTTCCATTCTTCGCCTTCGCTTACCGCGAGATCGGTGGGCTCGTCGTCCGACAACGTCGACGCGGCCCCGGCGGCGATTTCCTCATCATCATCCCGCACCAGCTCGAGGACCGCGCCTGACTCCTCGTCATCGACTTCGAGAGCAGCCTCGACCTCGATTTCAGCCTCGTCTTCCGCATCGTCTTCTTCATCGACAACGGCCCACTCGATGCCGGTATCTTCGATGCGGACTTCATCTGTACCCGTGAGTTCGCTCAGTGTTTGCAGGAGCTGTTTGCTCGTTTCCTTGAATTTCTCTTCTGACGTCAGGTCGTTGGCAGCCTCCGCGCCCGCGGTGAATTCCTCAGACTCGGTGGCGTCGGCATCAGCCGCGATTTCTTGTTCCGCTTTTGATACCGGCATTTCTTCGGTCAGGTGTTCGAGTGCGCTGAATGCATGACCACATCCGCCACAGCGGACCCTGCCACCCGCCTGCTGCAATACTTTCGCGGTGACGCGAAATGCAATGCTACATTCGGGACATTCGGTATACATGCATTGGCCTCAGATTCTCGTGCCTGTCAGGCAGGCCCAGTCGTCACGACAGGCGGGCGCCGTGAACGCTACGCAGTGCTGATACGCTGCGGAGACTTCCGCGACCTGGCCGGCAAGGATTCCCGACAGCGCCAACCCGCCACCCGGTTTCAGATGCCTGCAAATGAGCCCGGCCTGTTCGATCAGCGTGCCGGCCAGGATGTTGGCAACGATAAAATCGAACTGCTCGTTTAACTGATCAATCTGCATGGTCGTCACGAGCCGCTCGTCTACTTCGTTGCTGAGTGCATTCTGCCGGGTCGCTGTAATAGCCTGCAAATCATTATCGACAGCGGTAACGGAACGCGCGCCCAGCTTCAACCCGGCAATGGCAAGAATGCCTGAACCACAGCCAAAGTCGAGCAGTGTTTTTGCCTCGATATTGCAGCCGTCGAGCCACTCGAGGCACAGCGCGGTCGTCGCATGCGTCCCCGTGCCGAACGCCAGCCCGGGATCGAGCCGCACAACAATGGCGTCTTCGTCGGCGACGTCAAAACCGGCCGGCGAGATCCAGAGCCGCTTCCCGAAGCGCATTGGCCTGAAGTCTTTCAACCACTCGCGCTCCCATTCGCGATCCGCCAGCGGCTCCACGCGATTATCGGGCAGCGTGTCAGTCGCGAGCGTCTTGCGGAGCTCGGCTCGCACAAGTGAAAAATCTGCATCAGCGGAAAACAGTGCCGACATACGCATATCGCTCCATAGTGGCGTGGTGCCTGGCGCAGGCTCGAAAACCGGCTCATCCCCGGCGTCCGACAGCGTCACCGCAACAGCGCCGTGCCTGCTAAGGACTTCCTCTACCTGGCCCGGCTCAGTCGCCCCGAGATTTATGACAAATTGACACCATTGCATAGCTTATTGAGCTACAGACCGAGCCGTTTTTCTAGGTAATGGATATCAGTTTCGCCAGCCTGGAACGCCGAGTGCTGGAATATCTCCTGGTGCAGCGGCACGTTGGTCGCGATCCCCTCGATGACGATTTCGCTCAGCGCATTGCGCATCCGCGCGATTGCCGTTGGCCGGTCACTGCCGTGTGCAATCAATTTGCCGATCATCGAATCGTAAAAAGGCGGCACTTTGTAGCCGCTGTAAACGTGGCTTTCAACCCTTATGCCGGGTCCGCCCGGCGCATGCCACAGCTGTATTAGACCGGGCGAGGGCATGAAGGTTTTCGGATCTTCCGCATTGATCCGGCATTCGATCGCATGACCCCGCAGCTGTATGTCGTCCTGGGTGAAGCTCAGCGCCTCGCCGCCGGCAATTCGCAGTTGTTCCCTCACGATATCGATTCCGGTGATCATTTCGGTGACCGGGTGTTCTACCTGCAGGCGCGTGTTCATTTCGATGAAGAAGAATTCGCCGTCCTGGTACAGGAACTCGAATGTGCCGGCGCTCCGATAACCCATGTCCTTGCATGCCTGTACGCAGCGGGCGCCGATGAAGTCCCTTTGTTTTTCCGTTATGCCGGGCGCGGGTGCCTCCTCGACCACCTTCTGGTGTCGGCGCTGCATCGAGCAATCGCGCTCACCGAGATGCACGGCATTGCCGTGGTTGTCCGCCAGGACCTGGATTTCGATGTGCCGCGGGTGCTCCAGGAATTTTTCCATGTACAAGGTCTCGTTACTGAAAGCGGCACGGGCCTCCGCCCGCGTGACGGTAATCGCGTTCAGCAGCGATGCTTCGGAATGCACGACCCGCATACCCCGGCCACCGCCGCCACCTGCAGCCTTGATGATGACCGGGTAGCCGATATCGCGGGCAATTTTCACGTTTTCGTCGGCGTTGTCGCTCAACGGACCGTCCGAACCCGGAACCGTGGGCACGCCGGCGGCTTTCATGGAGCGGATCGCCTCGACTTTGTCACCCATCAGGCGGATTGCATTTGCGGGCGGTCCGACAAAAACGAAGCCGCTCGATTCGACCCGCTCCGCGAAATCCGCATTCTCCGAGAGGAAGCCGTATCCCGGATGGATTGCGACCGCATCGGTCACCTCGGCCGCGCTGATAATTGCAGGCATATTCAGATAGCTCTCGGTCGATGACGCCCCGCCGATGCAGACAGTCTCATCCGCCAGCAAAACATGCTTGAGGTTGTTGTCCACGGTCGAGTGCACGGCAACGGTCTTGATGCCCATTTCCCGGCAGGCGCGAAGGATGCGCAGGGCGATTTCCCCGCGATTGGCAATGACGATCTTGTCGAGCACCGCAGTCTTATCCGATCACTCGGAAGTGCGTTGATCGATGACGAACAGAATCTGTCCGTACTCGACCGGCTCACCGTTTTGCACGCGTATCGATTTGATCGTTCCGGAAACCTCGGCTTCGATCTGGTTCATCATCTTCATGGCTTCGATGATGCACAGCGTATCGCCTATCCCGATCCGGTCGCCGACTTGCACGAACGGTGCCGCGCCCGGCGAGGCAGCGGAATAGAAGGTGCCGACCATTGGTGCCATCACCACGTGTCCCTCTTCTTCGGCTTCGGCCATCGTGATCGGCGAAGCGGGTGCCGGTGTGGCCGGCGCGGCCTGGGCAGGAGCAGCGGCAACCGGCGCCGCCGCCATGACGGGCGCCGCTGCCGGCGCGTTTGCAGCATAGCGGCTGATGCGCACAGCTTCCTCTCCCTCGGTGATTTCAATTTCGGCAATGCCGGATTCGTCCAGCAGCTCAATGAGTTTTTTTACTTTTCTGATATCCATCATTCGCCCTCAGACAAGTGCCGGGAAGCGGCAAGCATTGCCAACTCATAACCATACGCGCCGAGGCCGAAAATACAGCCGGCGGCGATATCACTGAAATAACTCTTGTGTCGAAAATCCTCACGCGCAAACACGTTGCTCAGGTGGATTTCGATGCACGGGATCTCGACGGCAAGAAGCGCATCGCGTATGGCGATGCTGGTATGCGTGAACGCCCCGGGATTCAGCAGGATGTAATCGACACCATCGGTCTTTGCTTGCTGGATCCGATCGACGATTTCATGTTCGGCGTTCGACTGGAAGGCATCCATCGCGTGGCCCAGTTCGTCCGCGAGCGCGGAAAGCCTGGTTTCGACATCCTCGAGGCTGGTGGCGCCATAGACACCGGGCTCGCGGGAGCCGAGCAGATTGAGATTGGGACCGTTGATCAGGAGCAAGCTCGCCATTCAGCTGATTCTTGCCTGTTTATCGGAGATAGCGGCAATTCTAACCCTATTCGAGGCAGATAGGGCAAATTCGTTTACACAGCTGTGTGGCCCCTTTGGCCGCCGATGTCGCTTCCCGGCAAGCGCCTGGTACGCCAGAAAGCGCTCTGGCCCCTTGTTTTCAAGGGTTAGAGGTCTTTCAGGGCCGCCCTGGCGCCGGGGAGGTCGATGTCGCCTGCCTCGAGTTGCTCGAAAACACCGACGATCGTCTCGATATGCGACTCGACGATTTCGCCGATATGCGTCTTCAGCAATTCGCCGCCGGGCGCCACGACCATCGTGAACGGCATGCCGATGAACTCGATGCCCGTCGCTTCCGCGGCTGCCATTGCGTCTTCCTGGCCGACCAGGACCGGGTAATTGAACTGCGCTTCTTCAGCGTAAGTCTGCACTGGCTCGAGGAAGTCGACGGCAACGCCGATAATCTGCAGATTATTGTGGGCGTACGCTTCCTGGGTGCTTTTAAGCAGCGGAATTTCGCGGCGACATGGTGCGCACCAGGTGGCCCAGAAATTCACCAGCCGCGCCTTGCCGTCCCAGTCCGAAAGATTGCGCACATTGCCGTCGAGGTCCGGCAGCGAAAAATCCAGCTGATCGGAAACCTTAGCCGCCGGTGCATCGTGGACGGGTTGCAACTGAATCGACGACAAGGGAATCGGCTGCGGACGGTTCTGCACCAGGAAGGTGGCGACGCCGATGGTAAATAGTACGACCGCCAGGAATATGGCTACCAGTCTCTTGTTCATTTGCTCTAATTGTGTGCGCTGATTGTTGAGTTATTCGCCGTCGCTTGCCGTACGTGCTCGGCAAACTGCTTCGCCTTCATGTAGCCCACCACTTCGTAGCCGTTTCGTTGCAATCCATCCGCGCCGAAAAAGATGATTGTCGGCGGACCGAAAACGCCGAATCGCTGCAGCAGCGCCTGGTCTTCATCGTCATTTGCGGTAACGTCGGCCTGCAACAATACCGTATTGGATAATGCCTCCTGGACCTCGGCATCGGTGAACGTGTACTCCTCCATTTCGATGCAGGATACGCACCAGTCGGCGTAAAAATCCAGCATCGCCGACTTGCCCTCGCGCGCAGCCGCGGCGACCGCGGCGTCGAGCTCTTGCACTGTCTTTATGCGTTCGAACTCCAGGTGCCGAGTCGCTGCGACATCGGCTCGTCCGGCAAGCCCGATGCCTTCCAGCGGGCGCAACATGCTGTTGCTGCCGCTCAGCGAGCCGACCAGCAGTACCGCGCCGTAGATCATGGCGAGCAGACCGAGGCCCTTGCCGAGTTTGTGGACTCCGCGGGATTCCCGCGTCAGCGTGGTGAGTCCGCCAAGATAGACGCCCGCCATAAAAGTCAGTACGCCCCAGAGCGCCAGCGTTAGCTCTCCCGGCAACATGCGCGACATCATCCAGATCGCGAGCCCGAGCATCATGAAGCCGAAAGCATTCTTTACGGCGACCATCCACGGCCCGGCCTTGGGCAGGAATTTTCCATGCGCCGCGCCGACGAGTAACAGCGGCGCTCCCATACCCAGGCTCATCGCAAATAGCGCCATACCGCCGCGCAGCATATCGCCTGTCTGCGCCATGACGGTCAAGGTGGCAACGAGTGCGGGCGCGACGCAGGCCGTGACAATGAGTGACGACAGGGCTCCCATGACGAATGCGCCGACCGTAGTGCCACTTTTCTGGTCACCACTGATCGCGGCTACGCGCGACTGGATCGCCGCCGGCATCTGCAGCTCGAACGTGCCGAACATGGCCAGCGCGAGCACGACGAACAGCCCCGAAAACAGGATCAACACCGGGGGCTGGTTGAAGATTGCCTGCAGTTGCAATCCGGCAGCCGCTGCGGCTACGCCGGCAGCCGTATACACCAGAGCCATGCCCAGGACGTAACTCAATGCGAGCGCAAAGCCGCGTGCAGGGCTTACGTCGTGTCCTTCACCGGCGATGATGCCCGACACGATCGGCACCATCGGCAGCACGCAGGGCGTGAAGGTCAGCAACAGGCCGATGCCGAAAAAGGTTGCTATGACGAATGCGAGACCCGAACCGGTGATGATTTGCGCCAGGCGTGCCTGTTCGGAGACTGGCGCGGCGCTCTGCGCCTGCATTGCCGCCACCGCAGAGGACGCGGTCGCCATCGGCAACTCGATACTCATGATCCTGGAGACCGGCGGATAACAGATACCGCCGTCGGCGCATCCCTGGTATTTGAGTTCGAGATCCAGAGTCAGGGCGTCGGGTGTCGAGCGGATCAGCGGCAGTCGCGCGAGCATGTCGCCGAAATACACTTCCTGTTCGCCGAAAAACTCATCGGTCTTCATCTCGCCAGGCGGCAGATCGAGTTGCCCGAGCATGACCCCGTCCGAATCGCTGGCCGCGGCGATTTTGTCCTTATACAGGTAATAGCCGTCGGCGACCCTGATCGCGACCTCGATGCTGTTGCCGTCGAGCACGTTCAGGACCGGCTGAAAAGCCTGGTCGACTGGCAGGAATTGATCGTTTGCGCCGTACAAGGTGGCGGACGATGTGGCCGTGCCGAGCTTGTATTTTCCGTCTTGCGGCTTTCCCGCCCGCAATTCGACGGTCTCGATCCAGGTCTGCGGCGGATAGCAGAGGCCGATGTCGGCGCAGCCCTGCGACTTGATGACGAGGTCCATCGACGCCGGCGCCTCGCCGGCTGTGGTGTAGGGAATGCTGACGAAGAACCGGCCACGGTATATCTGTTGCACGCCAAAGAACTCGTCTTCGTGATGCAGGCCGGCAGGCAGCTCGTAGTCGCCGAAGACGATCGAGTCCGTGGCGCTGGCATAGGACATCTTGCCGCGATACAGGTAGTAGCCCTGTTCCACGACCCAGTCGATCTCGATCGTCTCGCCCGTGTCCGCGACGGCATAGCGATAGGCCTCCTCGGGGCGAAGTATGTCTTCGTCCTGCGCCAGGCCGACTGCGGCCGGCATGATGAGGGCCAGGAGCAGTGCAGCAATACTCGGATTAAGGGCTTTCAGCATCTGTAAGGACTTGTGATTCGGGTATCAACATTTGACCGCGCCGGGGCCACTATTGTTACCCATTATGTGAACAAAAATTTCAGAAACGGGTGGCAGGATACCGAGGCGGGGCGCTCCTGTCATGGATACAGGCCGCACTTTGCTTCGCGGCCCGGCGCCGTGCTTGAAATTTGTCCAGCGATCCCTATCATTAGCACTCCCTGACGCCGAGTGCTAACAAGCACCGGTCTGGAAAACCGCGATAGTCGGTTAGTAATCAATAGTTTAGAGGAGATCCAATCGATGAAGATTCGTCCGCTTCATGACCGAGTCATCGTAAAGCGTATGGAAGAAGAGCGCACGTCACCGGGTGGAATCGTGATTCCGGACGCTGCAACCGAAAAGCCTATCAAGGGTGAAATCATTGCCGTAGGCAACGGCAAGATCCTCGACAACGGCGAGATTCGTCCGCTGGATCTGAAGGCCGGGGACAAGGTGTTGTTCGGCAAGTACAGCGGCACGGAAGTCAAGGTTGAAGGCGAGGAACTCCTGGTAATGAAAGAAGACGACATCATGGCTGTCATCGAAGTCTGAATGTCGAATTCACATCAATCGCTCTACAGATTCTAAAAGAGGATATTTAAATGGCTGCAAAAGAAGTTCGTTTTAGCGACGACGCACGCCAGAAGATGTTTACCGGCGTGAACATCCTGGCTAATGCGGTAAAGGTGACCCTTGGTCCCAAAGGTCGCAACGTAGTGCTCGACAAGAGCTTTGGCGCGCCGACCGTCACCAAGGATGGCGTGTCTGTTGCCAAGGAAATCGAGCTGGATGACAAATTTGAAAACATGGGTGCGCAGATGGTGAAGGAAGTCGCTTCGCAGACTTCCGACGTTGCGGGTGACGGAACCACGACCGCAACCGTGCTGGCCCAGGCAATTCTCCGCGAGGGACTGAAATCGGTCGCTGCCGGCATGAATCCGATGGACCTGAAACGCGGCATCGACAAGGCGACGGTTGCGATCGTGGCCGAGCTGCAAAAGCTGTCGAAGCCCTGCGAAGACGACAAGGCAATCGCGCAGGTCGGCAGCATCTCTGCCAACGCCGACACGGCGATCGGTGAAATTATCTCTGAAGCCATGCAGAAAGTCGGCAAGGAAGGCGTTATCACTGTCGAAGAAGGCTCCGGCCTGGATAATGAACTCGACGTCGTCGAGGGCATGCAGTTCGATCGCGGTTATCTCTCGCCGTACTTTATTAATGACCAGCAAAGCCAGAGCGTCATACTCGAGGATCCGGTAATCCTGTTGTTCGACAAGAAGATCTCGAATATCCGTGACATGCTGCCGATCCTGGAAAGTGTCGCCAAAGCGGGCCGCCCGCTCCTGATCATCGCGGAAGACGTCGAGGGCGAGGCGCTTGCGACGCTCGTCGTCAACAATATTCGCGGCATCGTAAAAGTTGCTGCAGTGAAGGCACCCGGCTTCGGTGACCGCCGCAAAGCCATGTTGCAGGACATTGCGATCCTGTCCGGCGGCCAGGTCATCTCGGAAGAGGTCGGCCTGTCGCTCGAGAAGACCACCATTGACGACCTCGGCGAAGCAAAGAAAGTACAGATCACGAAGGAAAACACGACCATCATCGACGGCGCGGGACGTGCCGAAGACATCAAGGGTCGCGTCGAGCAGATCAATGCCGAGATCGAGGAGTCGAGCTCTGATTACGACAAGGAGAAACTCCAGGAGCGTGTAGCAAAACTCTCCGGGGGTGTCGCCGTGATCAAGGTCGGTGCTGCGACCGAAGTCGAGATGAAGTCAAAGAAAGCGCTCGTTGAGGATGCGCTGCATGCCACGCGCGCTGCCGTAGAGGAAGGCGTCGTCGCCGGTGGCGGTGTTGCATTCCTCCGGGCTCTTGCTGCAATCGACAAGCTCGAAGGCGAAAACGACGACCAGAATGTCGGCATCAGGATCCTGCATCGCGCTATTGAGGAGCCGCTGCGGCAGATCGTCAAGAATGCCGGCGGCGATCCCAGCGTGGTGCTGAACGCCGTCGCCGAAGCCAAGGGCGATTATGGCTACAACGCGGCGACCGGAGAATACGGCGACATGATCAAGATGGGTATTCTCGACCCGACCAAGGTCACGCGTTTTGCACTGCAGAACGCTGCCTCCGTATCCGGCCTGCTACTGACAACCGAAGCGATGGTTGCGGAAGCGCCGAAAGAAGAAGCGCCCGCGATGCCCGACATGAGCGGCATGGGCGGCATGGGCGGCATGATGTAAATCGGTCGTTCCGGCGAAATACGAAGAAGGCCTCGTGAGAACGGGGCCTTTTTTGTATTCGTCACTAAAGATCCATTCGCACGGAGCACCAGGATGCTCATTACGTTGCGGGCGAATTGGGCCTTTACCGCTGTAGTCAGGCCCGATCCGCATCAATTACATATTGAGTTCGTATCTCGGCCTGCATTCGCATATGCGTGGCTCGGGATCAGCGACTTTTCTGCGCGCCTTGGAGCCGGTACCGCCCCAGCAAACGTAAACCGAGTCGCCGGGACACGTTCCCCGTTCCGGTGCCGGCACCCATCCGCCTTCGCCGGTGCTGGCGCACGCCGACATTAACATCATTAACGATACGCTCAGTGAGATCCTGAATGTTCTCTGCTTTTTTAGACGCATCAGAAGATTATACTCGCAGGAACGTTACTTCGCGCCCTGCTTCCGAAACGGCGCATATCCTGTAGCCAACGTTCTGCAAGCGCTCGATCATATCCGCCGTCTTTTGCAGGCCGATTCCCGGAAAGCGATGGTGAAATTCGACCAGCAACTGTGTCGGTTTGACCGGAGATGCGAGGAGACCATCGAGCACCTCGTATTCCGCGCCCTCGATGTCCATCTTCATGAGATCGATTTGATGATGACCGAGCTTCTCGCTGATGGTCGACAGGCTGTATGCGGGGACCTCTATCGCGTCTTCGACGGTTTCCTGCTCCGCAACCATGGTGTACATGACCTCGGACTTGCTACCGTCTCTCCTGAGGCGCGGGTAGAACGTCAGGCTGCCGTCGCTGGCAGTAACCGCCCAAGGATGAAAAGAAAAGCGAGCCGGCAGGTGCCTGCCTTCGAGCATATCGACTGACGACGGCGTCGGGTCAAATGCATGCACTTCGACCCCATACTTGTCGATAATGGCCAGATCGAAATCGATGTCGTCACCGACGCCGAGCGAATAAACGATGCTGTCGGCGTCGAGATGGCCGGGCGCATACCACCAGCCGCCATCCTTGACGACCGGCACATCGATATCGTTACTGAGTCGTAGTTCCCTGCCGATCAGGCGTTTGAAAAAACGTTTCTTTTTCTGATATCCGGGCGTTTTTTCAAGTCGTTTCCAGGCGGCGATGGCCATACTCGTTCCTCTTCTGTTGCGCCGCTACTTTACGCTTTCGATGCCATAGCCGGTAGCCGAGCAAGGCGGCCAGCAATACGGCATAAATTGCCGGATCGCTGGCATCCAGTTTGACCTGCCACCAGTAATGCCACACGCCGAGGATGCCGGCGACATAGATGCCGTAATGCAGTTTTTGCCAGCGCCTGCCCAGTCGGCGTCGCAGGCCGCTGGTCGACGTTGCCGCCAGGGCTGTCAGTATCAGGAACGCCGCGAAGCCTATGGTGATGAACGGCCGTTCGAATATGTCTTCGCCGATTGCCGACAGCAGAAGCCCCTGGTCCAGGAACAGCCAGGTCAGGAAATGCATCAGTACATAGAAGAAGGCAAATAGTCCCAGCATGCGGCGAAACCGGAGCAGCCAGTTCCGGCCGCTGATTTGCCGCAAGGGCGTCACGCTCAGGGTGATCAGGATGAACCGCAGCCCCCAGTTGCCAAAACGATCCTGGATGTTTTCGATCGGATTTGCGCCGAGTGTGCCCGTAATCTGAAACGTATCGCCGACGACCAGGGCAGCAGGAATCAGGCAGACGATAAAGAGCAGCGGCTTCCAGAGGAAGCGAATTTGCTTGATGGCGTCCATCGGGGATCAGAAGTTCTTTCTGAGATCCAGGCCGTCGTAAAGGTGGGCGACCTGTTCGCCATAGCCATTGAACAGCAGCGTGGGCTGTTTTCTGGCAGCGAAAATGCTCGTCAGGCCACCTTCCGGGGTCGAACCGATACGGCGTTCCCTCGCCTGGCTCCAGCGCGGGTGATCGACTTCCGGGTTCACGTTGGCATAGAAACCGTATTCGTGCGGCGCCGCCAGTTCCCAGCTCGTCCGCGGGCGAGTTTCTGAGAATTCAATGCTGACGATGCCCTTGATGCTCTTGAAACCGTACTTCCATGGCACGACCAGGCGTATCGGCGCACCGTTCTGGTTAGGCAAGACTTCTCCGTAAAGACCGACCGCAAGAATCGCCAGGGGATTCGCAGCCTCCTCGATCGTCAAGCCTTCGACATAAGGCCAGCGCAGCACGCGCGACCGTTGCCCCGGCATTCTCGTTGGGTCGTTCAAGGTGCGGAATACGACGTACTTTGCCGCAGACAACGGCGCAAACTGCTTGATGACGTCGGCCAGCGGAATGCCGACCCACGGGATGACCATGGACCATGCCTCGACGCAGCGCAGGCGATAGATGCGCTCTTCCAAAGTGTGCGGCTTGACGATGTCTTCGAAATCGAAGATACCGGTTTTTTCTGCATGACCCGATACCGCAATCGACCACGGGCGCGCTTCGAAATCTCGCGAGTATCGATGAGGGTCGTCTTTGTTGATGCCGAATTCGTAGTAATTATTGTAGGTCGTGATATCGACGTAGCTGTTAGGCGTCTCGTCGGTGCTGAATTCACTTTTCTCGATGCCCGTCAGTTTGGCGCGCTGTTCTTCGGGGATGATGGCGCCGGCGGCCGTGGCGGCCAGGATCGATCCACCCGCCGACGCAGCGCCTTGCATGAATTTGCGGCGGTTGAGATAAAAACTCTTGCTCGTGATTGCGGACGGGCGGATGTCCGCAGGCCTTCGAAGCAGCATGTCGTCTCCGGTAGTTTAGACTTAGTTTAACAGACCCGATGGCGGCCAATAATATTGCACCGCGCGCCCGGTCCATCGTAATTACTGGATTTTATTAGTAATATTGCCTCTTTGAAATCCACGCTGCGAGCAAACACCCTGGAATTAGCCGATGAAAATGAACGACATAGTACGGACTTCGTTGCTCACCTGCGTTTTGCTGTCGTGCTTCGTGCCAGTCGCGCAGGCGGCCAAAACGGACGTCGTCGTACTGCTGAATGGTGACTCCGTTACCGGCGAGATCAAGTCACTCGAATTCGGCGAACTCCGCTACAGCACAGATTCCATGGGCACGGTCGGCATAGAGTGGGAAGAAGTCCTGGCACTTAAAAGTGACCAGGCTTTGCAGGTCGAAGTCACTTCGGGCACCCGGTATTTCGGCAATCTGCTTCCGGCGAGCAGCGAAGGAGTGATCGCTGTCGGACGCGGCGAGAATGTCCAGGAGCTGAATATCCTGAATGTCGTGCGCATCACGCCGATCGAGACCGATGAGAAAATCTGGCAGCGCATGGAAGGATCGATCAAGTTCGGCTTTGACACCGACAAGGGGAGTGAAGTCACGAGTGGCTATCTGAATGCGAACGTGCGCTATCGTGCCCTGACGTACCTCGTTGGACTGGACATTTCCTCATCGTACACAGACCCGCCGGGCCCCAACAACAAGACAGAGAAAGAGAGCATTGGAACGAACTATCAGCGCTTCCACGCCAATCGCTGGTTTACCGACTGGTTTGCCGCCGTAGAAAAGAATGACGAGCAGGGCGTGGATCAACGGTTGCTTCTAGGTGGTGGCTTGGGAAGATACCTTGTCCAAAGCAACGAAAACCAGTTTTCAATTCTGGGTGGTATCGTCGCAAACCGCGAAACCAAGACTGGCATCGGTCCCGATCCTCTTATCGAGGTTGCTACGGAGTCCGTTACGACCAATGCCGAGGGAAAAATCGAAATCAAGTTCCTGCACCGGAAGCTTGAGCCTTCGGCCGACATGATATTCAGAGCCCATTATTATCCCTTGCTCAAGGATTTGAAGTCATACCGTTATGACTCAGATCTGACCTGGCGCCGCGAATTCGTCGACGACTTATTTTTCGATCTCTCCATCTACTATACGTACCTTAGCGATCCAGCGGAGGGGGCGCAAAACGAGGACTATGGCGTCGTTACCTCCCTCGGTTATTCCTTCTAATGCGCTCTGTTTGCCATGAAATTGAATGATGCGCCCGGCATTAATTCGCTAACACTTCTACGCATCTACTATGCGGCGACTTTGTTGTTTGTAATGCTCGATTACTTTCTGAGCATCAATGTGCGGCTTGCCTTCCTCGAGGCATGGCCGCAGATGCGGGCACTCTATTATCTGCTGTGTTTCGCCTGTCTCGGGCTGATGATCCGGCAGCCCGGCTGGAGCCTGTGGATTGCTACGCTCGAGTCCATGCTTGCCCTGTCGCTGCTGATCGTCACCATGGGAGTGCGTGTCATGAGCATGAGCGAGCAGATGCTGCGCACCGGGACCGGGCTCATAACGATCAGCGAAATTGTCAATTTCATGCTCGTCGCCGGGGCCGCCTGGGTGGCCTATATGCGCGGCATTGCCGCCGTGCAGCAGCGGCTCGGTACGGGATCGTAGGCAACTCGCAGCGATCCTGGCGCCTAATGCGCCGAAAATCTGCGAAATCCTCGGTTTTTTCACAAAACTTTGCCGACCGGGCGGACTCCAATATAGTAAGCGTGGGTTCAGCTTGGACAGCGCAAACTTGATTTCAAGGTGGCAAACCCAATTTAGATACGACGATGATGAACACCGGACTGACAAATTTGCTGGATAAGGACAGCACCGTTTCACCGGCATCCCTGCAGGTGGACGTGATTGCCGACCTGGTCTGCCCGTGGTGCTACCTCGGGAAGCGCCGCCTGGACGAAGCATTGGCTGCCGTTCGCGGTCCCAGCAAAATTACCTGGTATCCCTTCCAGATCAATCCCGCCATGCCGACGCCCGGGATGTCGCTCGATGAATATCTGGAAAAACGCTTCGGTGACATCGAGAAGCTCCAGCCGGCAATGGACGAGTTGACCCAACTCGGAAGAGCCGAAGGCATTAATTTCAATTTCGACAAAATGCAGCGCGTGCCGAATTCACTGGATGCCCATCGCCTGATGAAGCTGGGCGAGGCCGAGGCAGTCAGCACTTCCGTTCTCGCTGAAAGTATCCTGCGCGGTTTCTTCGAAGACGGACTCGATATCGCAGATCGTGATGTTCTGATCGATATCGGCGGTGGCAGCGGCCTGTCGCGGGCGGACATCAACAAGATGCTGGACAATGATGATTCCCGCCGCATCGTCCTGTCGCAGGAAGCACACGTACGGCAGAGTGGCATTACCGGCGTGCCGGATTTTCTCGTCAACAAGCGACTGTTCGCCGTCGGTGCTCAGAGTACCGAGAATCTGATCAAGATTTTCGATCGTGCGATGTTCGGCGAGGAAAGTGACCTTCCAGTATCGCCGGTCATTCACTAAGCCAGGATTCTTCAACAGGGATATCTGCGCGCCAGCCAGTCGAGCATGATACGGTTCAGCTCCGCCGGTTTCTCCTGTTGTGTCCAGTGACCGCAATCTTCAATCATGCGGATCTCGAGGTCCTCGACATACGGCGTCATCGCAGCGATCCGTTTCCGAGAAATGACGATGTCGCTGTCCGCACCGATAAATAGTGCGGGCACCCGGACCGTCTGGTCGACACCTTTGGTGCTTTTCCAGTTTGCGGCCCAGTTGCGATACCAGTTGATGGGCCCGGTAAACCCCCCCTCGGCAAATGCATTGGCGTAAACGTCGAGCTCCTCCTCGCTCAACAGCGGCTCGCCGCCGGGTTGTTCCTGCTCCATCAACCACAACAGGCTCAACGGGGGCCTCTTGCCGCGCCTTTTCTCGGACCGGTCCTTTCTGAACTGCCTGCGCCGCATCAGTGCATTGATAAACCGGCGCGGGTCTTCCGCGAACCGGCGATCCGCCTCATCGGACTGCTGGAAGTTGACGATGTAGAAATCCTTGCCCAATCTGAAACGCATGTAGGTAATCGGGTTGATTGGTGGCCGTGGCATGTGAGGAATGTTGAGACAGATCAGGCCTGCCATGAGCTGCGGCTCGAGGAGCGACATCTGCCAGGTGAGCATGGCGCCCCAGTCATGACCCACGATTACCGCTTTTTCGATCGATAGTGCTGCCATCAGGCCCTTCACGTCTCCCACCAGGTTTTGGATTGCATAATCCGTCACCTGCGGGGGCTTGTCGCTGCCGCCGTAGCCGCGCATGTCGGGCGCGATAGCGCGATATCCGGCCGCGGCCAATGCCGGCAACTGGTGACGCCACGAATAGGCAAGCTCGGGAAAGCCGTGGATGAGGATCAGCGGCGGCCCGCTGCCCTGTTCGTGAACCGCGAGCTTTACCTCGCCGGTATCCACGATGCGGGCGTCTGCAAAGGAGGCGGATGGCTTGCGAGAGTGGCTCATGATGAAGAGCATACCTAATTAGCAAACTCGCTGATTTTTCTCTTGTAATTTGCGGCGGGCGCAGCTAGTTTCCCCGGGAAGACCGTGATGGGGACAAACAGGCGGAGCCTTTCGTTCCAAGCGACCGGGGGATGGTGCGAGCCCCGCGACGAATTCCGCCGAATATCACCCCGGAGTCGCTGCCCGAACGGCGATCGATGCGCCCAGTAGGATCAGCCGGCTGGCCCCCGATAGCGGGCACATTGAGGCAGGGGTCCATTCCCTGTGAAACCGGGTGGTACCGCGAATGATTTTGTCGCCCCGGACGCTTGATACGCGTTCGGGGCTTTTATTTGGAACTCGATGCATGAGTTTTAAGGAAGTCTCAGGTCGTTACAACGGTCCGGCACTCGAGGAGGAGGTGCTGGAGTTGTGGCGTGAGCACAAGGTTTTTGCGAAGACGCTCGAGCAAACCGAGGGCGGCCCGCTTTTCACCTGGAACGAAGGTCCGCCGACTGCCAATGGCCAACCCGGCATCCATCACGTCCTTGCGCGCAGTTTCAAGGACCTGTACCCGCGCTACAAGACCATGCAGGGTTATCACGTACCGAGGAAAGCCGGCTGGGACACACACGGGCTACCGGTCGAACACGAGGTCGAAAAAGAACTCGGCATCTTCGACAAGGCCGAGATCGAAGCCAGGGTCGGCATCGAGGAGTTCAATCGTCGTTGCCGTGAATCAGTCATGCGCTATATAGCCGATTGGGAAAAGATGACCGAGCGCATGGGATTCTGGGTCAATCTCGACGAGGCCTATTCCACCCTGGATAACACCTATATAGAGAGTGTTTGGTATCTCTTAAAGACCATCTGGGACAAGGGCCTGATTTACCGCGGCTACAAGGTCGTGCCCTATGATCCGCGCATCGGCGCAACGTTGTCCTCGCATGAACTGGCGCTCGGCTACAAGGACGTCGAAGACCCATCAATATATGTCCGTTTCAAAGTCGAGGGCGAGGCGAATACCTATTTTCTCGTCTGGACGACAACGCCGTGGACCCTGCCCGCGAATCTGCTGCTGGCCGTGCACCCGGATGTTGACTACGTCTATGTCGAGGCGGGCGGCGAGACCCTGGTTCTCGCCGCCGATTTGCGCGAGGAAGTGTTGCAGGAACTGGAGCACCGGGTCGTCCGCACGGTAAAGGGCACCGAGCTCATCGGCATGCGCTATGAACAGCTGTTTCCCTACCTCGACCCCAGTGGAGACGTGTTTCGCGTATTACCGGCCGACTTTGTCACCACGGAAACCGGCACCGGCATCGTTCACGTCGCACCGCCTTACGGCATCGACGATCTCGCGCTCGGGCAGGAATACGGCATCCCGGTGATGCACGCCGTCGGGCTCGACGGCCACTTCCTGCCGCAGATCGAGCCCGTCGCCGGTATGTTTTTCAAGGATGCCGACAAGCCGCTCATAAAAATCCTCGAGGAACGCGGCCTGATGTTCCGCTCCGAGACATACCTGCACAGCTATCCGTTCGGCTGGCGCACCGGCGATCCGATCCTCTACTACGCGAAGAACGCCTGGTATATACGCACCTCGGACTACCGCGACCGCATGGTGGAGCTCAACCGCACCATCAAATGGGTGCCGGAGACGATCCGCGACGGGCGCTTTGGCAACTGGCTCGAGAACAATATCGACTGGGCGTTGTCGCGGGAGCGATTCTGGGGTACGCCGCTGCCGGTCTGGACCGACGGCGAAGGCGAGTATATGGCGGTGGGGTCCGTGGCAGAGCTCGAGGAATTGTGCGGCCGGGACTTACACGAGCTCGACCTGCACCGGCCCGCCGTGGACGAGGTGACTTTCGAGAAACATGGCAAGACCTGGAAACGCGTTCCCGAGGTGATCGACTGCTGGTTCGACTCGGGCGCGATGTCTTACGCCCAGTGGCATTACCCGTTTGAGAACGAGGACATCTTCGAGAAGCATTTTCCGGTCGACTACATCTGCGAGGCTATCGACCAGACACGCGGCTGGTTCTATACCTTGCACGCGATTGCCACGCTGGTGTCCGACAGCGTCGCCTTCAGGAATTGCATTTGCCTGAACCTGATCGTGGATAAGGAAGGCAAGAAGATGTCGAAGTCGGTCGGCAATGTCGTCGATCCCTATGACGTGTTCGATGCCGTGGGCGTGGACGCGCTGCGCTGGTATTTCCTGGTCCGGCTGTCGCCGGAGGTTCTGAAGCGGATTTCCGTCGACATCGTGCAGGACGTCGCCAGCTCATTCATTAACACCTTCTGGAACACATATGGGTTTTTTGTCCTATACGCGCGGCTGGACGACGTCGATCTGAGTCAAAGCATTCCGCCCGCTGACAGGCCCGAGATCGACCGCTGGGCGCTGGCGCTGCTGAACCAGACGATCCGCACCTGCACCACGGCGCTCGATGACTACGACGCTAAGTCAGCCGGCGAGGCGATCGAGTCGCTCGTCGACCAGCTGAGCAACTGGTACGTGCGACGCAACCGGAGACGGTTCTGGAAGTCGACAGATACGCAAGACAAACATTCGGCCTACCTGACCCTCTATGAATGCCTGGTCGCCGCTGCGAAATTGCTGGCGCCGTTTGCACCGTTCCTCGCCGAGCATATCTACCAGAACCTGGTGCGCAGCGTGGACAAGGGTGCGCCACTGAGTGTTCACATGAGCGCGTGGCCCGAGGCCGACCTGTCATATGACGACGATGCGCTGCTGCATGACATCGGTGTGGTGCAAAAGGTGGTTGGTCTCGCTCGCGCCGCTCGCGGGCAGTCCGGAGTGCGAACGCGCCAGCCGTTGTCACGACTACTCGTGCATACACCCGATGATGCGGCAACCAAAGCGCTCGAAGATCACAAGGAACAGATTCTCGAAGAACTCAACGTGAAATCGATCGAGTTCATCGCGCGCGAAGAAGGCCTGGTTAGCTACCGGATCAAACCGAACCTGCCGAGACTCGGCAAGGAACGCGGCATGGGTAAAGACCTGCCGGCCATCCGCGCCGAGCTGGCGAAGGCCGATCCCGCGGACCTGGCGCACAAGGTCGCACGAGGAGAAATTATAACGATTTCAATACCTTCCGGTGTAATCGAGCTGACCGGGGAGGACCTGATCATCGAGACCGAGTCGGCCGAGGGCTACGCCTGCGGCGCCGATGCGGGCTTTCTCACGGCGCTCGATACTTCGCTTAGCGATGAACTCATCCGCGAAGGAATTGCACGCGAATTGATTCGCACCGTGCAGGAATCTCGCAAGCAGGCCGGACTCGAAGTTTCCGACAGAATCGTTCTGGGTGTTTCCGGATCCGCAGGTGTCGAAAAGGCGTTAATGGAATTTCAGGATTATCTGATGTCCGAGACTCTCGCCACCGAATGGCTTGTCGGCCAGAAAAATCCCCTGTTCTCGGACAAACGCACTCTCGATCAGGAAGCATGGACAATCGAAATAACAAAAATTTGATTGCGCGCTCCGAATTTGTTGCGCGTAGTTCCAAAGATCTGCTATAAAAACAAAAGTCGCAAATAAGAGACAAACCACGAGGACACGAGGGAGCGCAACGCGATACCGCATCGCGGACCACGGGAGCTGGTCGACTCACAAGCGCGAAACGCCGCCGAGGGGCGAAAGGCGGCGATTCAAGAATTAGATGCCGGAGTGGACATGTCCAACCACGTGAAAAAGTTTTATACCGCAGTTTCGGTATTAGCTGGCCACGGCCATATAAAACAGAGACTTATCAAAGCATTCGAAGACAACCTGGCACACATTGAAGACGAGACGATGCCGAGTGCATTGCGGGAATCGTTCTTGGATTTGAATCACCTCATGAATCAAGTAGAGCCGCTGAACGGCGAGGGACCGATTTGTGCATCGGTTCGCAAGATGTCCATCGATGAGGCGGACCAATGCGCGCGCAGGATACTCGACCTTTACGGCGACATGGTTCGGGTTTCCCTGGACACCGGGGAGGCGATCCCGCTCCAGGTCGAAGACAGAAAAGTCGCGACGCCGGTGCTCGTCACTACTAATTAGGATTTATCTCCCATAAACGGCTCGTCAGAGCCGGATCGGATAATAAACGTAGGTTAACAGCTCAGACTCATCCGTCCGGGTCGGGTCGCTTATATACGTTTCCCAGGCATCCCCATTTCTTTCGATCCCCAGTGCTGCCAGGTAGGCGGCAATCTTGTCATGCGTCCGCCCGAGCGTTCGGTACGGGCCGATGTGCTTCACGCGTATGACCGGACCGGCGTAGGTCTTGCCGATCTTGACCGTCTCTCCGCTGCGGGGTGTTGCATCAGTAAGGCCGCGCACCGGAATAGCGGCGTCAAATACGAGTTCGGAGCCGGAAAAGGTGCGGGTGATCGACAAGGGCGCCCCGGCATCATCGAGGCCGTGTTCATCGATGAACCTGAGGACGCTGAAATAGGCTTCTCCCATGGCCTCGGATATCGCGGCTGCCTCCGGGATGCTGGTGGTCCGCAAATACGCGATATTCGATGATTCGACGACGATCTGCTCGATGTCGATATCACTGAAATCTGCGCGCGGCAGGCTTTCGGCCAGTTCCCGGAGGCGTTGCAGGCCTTCCTCCTGGTCGGGACCGATAATCGCATCCTGCATAAGCCCCAGGTAGCGCCCGGCCAGGTTGAAGCCGTAATCGATCTCCTGGCGCCAGACGATATGCGTCGTGCCGTCCCGCGAAGCCAGGTTGAAGCTGGCCTGCGCCGGCGCCCGGTCAAAGAATTCGAATTGAACCGCGATGCTCTCGTAGGGGACGCTTTCGACGATAGTCTGGCGGCCTTGCCCGATGATGTGACCATCCCAGGTGATGCTGGCCCCTGCGCCTCTCGGCGGTCCGCTGATATCGATGCGCGCGTTCGGGTCGCCGTCGAGCATGGGCGACCATTTGCGGACCTGCTTGAAATCGTTCAGCAGTGCGAAGACCGTGGCAGCGTGCGTGTCGATCACCGTTTCCCGCTCGATAACCTGACGGGACGGCAGGAACAAGCCGACCAGGAATACGAGCAAAAAAATTCCGCCGCACGACCACAGCACTCTTTTCATGAACGCATCATTAGAAACCCGTTGCGCGCTGTCAATGTCGCCTGAACAGATTGCGAAAGATGTGACCCGCGATATGCGGGTTTTCGCGAAGCCGGCGCATGGAATAGGCAAACCAGAGCTCGCCGAAGGGCACGTATACGCGGACTACATGGCCTCTTTTCACCAGTTCCCTGCGAAGTGGCCCGGCAACGCCGAGTAACATCTGGAATTCGTACCTGTCCTGGGCCACGCCCAGCCGTTCGATCGTTTCTTCGGCGTGGCTGATCAGCGCGGGATCATGGGTGGCAATGCCCACACGCGTCGCGCCGCCAGCCAGCAGCTGCTCCAGCAGCCGGCGGTACGAGTCCCGAATCTCCTCCGCGTCGTGGTAAGCGATCGATTCGGGTTCGATGTATATGCCCTTGCACAGCCTTATGTCGGTGGGCCCGCCGCTCATCAGATCAGCGACGTCCTTTTCGCTGCGACGCAGGCAGGCTTGAATCGCGACTCCGACGTTATCGAAACGTGTCCTGAGGTCCCGGTAGAGATCCAGGGTCAACGAAGTCACGCTGGAGTCCTCCATATCTATGCGTACAAAATTGCCATGGTTCCTGGCGCTCGCTAGCAGCTCCTGCATCGTCTCGTTGCAGCGCGGGACGTCGAAGCGCAATCCCAGTTCCGACAGCTTGACCGAGATACTGCATTTCATGGACGCAGTTTGTATGCCGTCGATAGCTTCGAGATAGAGGCCAAGGCTTGCCTCGACCTGTTCCGGGGTCGTGCTGTCTTCGCCGAGGACATCGATAGTCGCCGCGCAACCCGTCGCATTGAGCGCCCGCACTACGCGAAAAGCATCGGATAGATGTACGCCGGCAATGTATCGTCGGGAGAATCTCCAGATGACCGACCGCGGAACGAAGCGCATCGCAGCAACCAGTCCGTGATTTATTTTGTCTGCCAGCATTCGGAAAACTCCGATCGAACAGGCCCTATTCATAACAGTGTCGGGGACTCTGTGTCACCTGTCTGTGCGAAAAAACCGATCCAGTCATGGCACGCCGCTCCTTGTCCGGCGGGTGCATGTGCGATAATCGCTCGCCTCTTTTTCCAGTGGAGGCAAATCGTGCGCAAACTGCAGATATTGTTGCTGGTGATCGCCGCGCCCTGGTTCGTTGCCTGCGAGCGCCAGGTGGAACGCCCGGCGCCACAAGAGCCGACCGCCGACTCAGGCCCGGCCGAAGAGGCGAAAGCCGTAATTTCCGAACCGCGCCCGGATATTTATGCGGAATTTCCGCTCGTTGCGGACCTGTCACATCTGAGCGATGGGCAGCGGCGCATGATTGTCCTGCTGATCGAGGCATCACAGATCATGGACGACCTGTTCTGGCGCCAGTCATATGGTGACGACTACCAGGAATGGCTGGAGAGCATTGGAGTGGATGAGGTGCGCCGGTTTGCGGAAATGAATTACGGTCCCTGGGACAGGCTGAACGACGAATCGCCATTCATGGAGGGCGTCGGCCCAAAGCCCCTGGGGGCGAGATTCTACCCGGCTGACATGAGCAGGGAAGAATTCGAGGCCGGCGATTTCGAAGACAAGACCGGTCTGTACTCGTTCGTTCGCAGGAATGCCTCCGGCGAGTTATTCACCGTGCCCTATCACGTCGAATATCGGCAAGAACTCCGGCGCGCGGCAGACCTGTTGCGCCAGGCTGCCGGGCTGGCCGAACACGAAGGCTTTGCAAATTATCTTCGCTTGCGGGCGGATGCGCTCACGTCCGGTGAATTCCAGCAGAGCGACCTGGCCTGGATGGATGTGAAGTCGAACCCGGTCGAGCTGGTGATCGGACCCATTGAAACCTATGAAGACCGGCTGTTCGGTTATCGTTCGGCTTACTCGGCGTACGTATTGCTCAAGGACCTGCAGTGGAGCGAACGGCTCGCAAGGTTCGCGCAATACCTGCCGGAACTGCAGCGCGGTCTGCCGGTTGACGACGCCTACAAGGCGCAAATGCCGGGCACAGACGCCGACCTGAATGCCTACGACGTGATTTATTACGCCGGTCACAGCAATGCCGGTTCCAAGACCATTGCCATCAACCTGCCCAACGACGAAGAAGTGCAGCTGCAAAAGGGGACACGCAGGCTGCAGTTAAAAAACGCGATGCAGGCCAAGTTCGAGAAAATACTGCTACCGATCTCGGACGTCCTGATCGATGAATCTCAACGCAAGCACATAACCTTTGACGCCTTCTTCGCCAATATTATGTTCCACGAAGTGGCGCACGGTCTGGGTATCAAGAACACTGTCGACGGCAGCAGCACGGTTCGCGCGGCGCTGCTCGATGTCGCGTCGAGCATGGAGGAGGGTAAAGCCGATATCCTCGGCCTGTACATGATCACGCGGCTGCACGAGGCGGGGGAACTCGGCGACGTGGACCTCATGGATAATTACGTCACTTTCATGGCCGGCATCTTTCGCTCGGTTCGCTTCGGGGCCAGCAGCGCGCATGGCAAGGCCAACATGGTTCGCTTTAATTTCTTCAGCGAGCAGGATGCGTTCGTGAGGGACGCGGAAACCGGCGCGTACAGCATCGACTTCGACCGAATGCTTGAGGCGATGTCGGCACTGTCGAAGCTGCTGCTCACGCTGCAAGGTGATGGCGATTACGAAGGCGCACGGCGGCTGACCGACGAGAAAGGGGTTATCGGAGACCAGCTGCAGGCCGATCTCGAGCGGCTGACACTTGCCAATATTCCGGTCGACATTGTCTTCAGCCAGGGACTCGCAGAACTCGGACTGAACTAGGCCGGCAGTATGTCGCGGCCGGAATTATTCGATCAGCCGGTCCTTGTCCATGCGGGCGATGCGATGGCCGAACAGCGAAGAAAGCCAGATCGCGGTTCGCGTCTCGTAGGCGCCGGTCACCGCGGGCACTGTCGCGGCAGAATCCTGCAGGTTCATCAAGACCTGGCCGTCGCCGGTGATCGCGATAAGGTGCGTCGAGGGCACGGCCTTGGGCCTCAGGAATGCCGGCAGGCGCTGTACGACTTTGCGCAACCAGGGCTTGTCCGCCAGGTCATCCAGCAGCTTGTTTCTCGGCGCGACGAGTCCGATCCAGAATCTTTGATGCAAGCCGTTATTCACGTTATCCGGGAATCCGGGTAGATTTTCGATGATCACTTCGCGTTTGCCTGTGCTTGTTCCAGCGAGCCAGTGGCGCCAGACGCGGTAGTGCCCGGTCTCGTTGTACACCAGGTATTGCTGATCGTCGCTGATTGCCACGCCATTCGCGAAATTCAGACCGTCTGCAATAACCGCCAGGGTTTGGGTAGCGGGATCGAATTCGAAAATTCTGCCATGACCACCGTGCTCGAGGATATCGAGCAGGCTGGCCTCGTAAGATCCGCCTTCCTTGTAGGCACCGAATTTCGCGCTGGCATCGGAAAAATAAATTTTTCCATTGCTTGCCACGGCGAGATCATCCGCATATGGAATGGGTTCGCCGTTGAATGTATCCACGACAACTTCCACGCGGCCGCCCGGCGTAATCTTCTGGATGCCCAGGTACGCGTTGGCAACGAACAGGTTGCCTGCCGCGTCGAATTCGAGCCCCAGCGGGCGGCCGCCGGTCTCGGCAAATACCTCGATGCCGCTGCCATCGGGGCGCAGGCGGATGATCACGCCGTCAGCGGTTGCGGCGTATATCAGGCCGTCGGGGCCGCCCGCGATATCCTCCGGACCTGCATGGCTGCCGAGCTCGATCAGCCGCGCCCGGCCCAGGATGTCGTTGCTTTCGAATGGATCCACGAGTCCCGCATCGACCGGCGCATCCCAGCTTAGCGGCTCGATCGGTACCGGCCACGCGACGAGATAGAGCAGCAGCAGGGCAACCAGCCCGAACGCGACTCGCGACCCCACTTTTGCGGAAGTCATTTAATCAGCTTGATTTGCCGATCATCTGCAGGAATTCGGAGCGCGTCCTCGCGTCGCTGCGAAAAGAACCCAGCATCTGGCTGGTTACCATCGAAACCCCGGTCTTGCGGATACCGCGCGTGGTCATGCATTGGTGTACCGCGTCAATGACGACGCCGACGCCCCTCGGCTTCAATACGGACTCGATGCATTGCGCAATCTGCGCGGTCATTTTTTCCTGGACCTGGAACCGCCTGGCAAACGTTTCTACAACACGGGCAAGTTTGCTGATACCGACGATCTTGTGGTTCGGCAAGTAACCGACGTGCGCGACGCCGATGATCGGTGCCATGTGGTGCTCGCAGTGCGATTCGAATGCAATGTCACGCAGGACGATCAGCTCATCGTATCCTTCGACTTCCTCGAAAGTTCTCTCGAGGAACTTGACGGGGTCAATATCGTATCCCTTGAACCAGTCCTCATAGGCCTTTACGACCCGCTTGGGCGTGTCACGCAGGCCCTCTCGCGCGGGATCGTCGCCGGCCCAGCGCAGGAGCGTATCCACGGCCTTTTCGGCCTCCTCTCTGCTCGGCCGTCCGGAGCGGGCTATTTTAATGGTTTTAGCTGCCAAGACGGTATCCTTGGTTTTTCTTGTGACTCACCATACTACCTCAAAGCCCGACTGCCTACAGGGCGCCCGCCCAACCGTCGAGGTGCTCCGATACCGCGAACCAGCAACGGATCCGCTCATCGATCTTGTCGATATATAGATTGATATCGGGCAGTTCGGACCCCCGCTATTTCGCGACTCCCGCGAGGCCCGCATCGCAGCTCACACCGGTACCACCGACGCCGCAATAACCGCCTGGGTTTTTTGCCAGGTATTGCTGGTGATATTCCTCGGCGTAATAGAAATCTCCCAACGGCGCGATCTCGGTCGTTATCGCGCCATAACCGGCAGCGTCGAGCCGCTGCTGGTAGGCATCGAGGGAAGCGACTGCCTCTTCCAGCTGGCTGTCGGAGCGGGTCAGGATGACCGACCGGTACTGTGTTCCGTGGTCGTTGCCCTGCCGCATTCCCTGGGTCGGGTCATGGTTCTCCCAGAATATCGTCAGCAATTCCGCATAACTGATCACAGCGGGATCGAATACCACCAGCACGACTTCCGCGTGGCCCGTCTCGCCACTACAGACCTGTTCGTAGGTGGCATGCGGCGTCATTCCTCCGGCATAACCTGCTGCCGTAGAGTAAACACCGGGAGTTTCCCAGAACCGGCGTTCGACACCCCAGAAACACCCCATGCCGAACACTGCCTGCTCCAGGTTCCCGGCAAAAGGCCCTTTAAGCGGATTGCCATTTACAAAATGCGCATCCGGAACTTGCATCGGTTGGTTCATATCAGTTGTGTGCCTGTTCGTTTACGACTGCTTCGTATCGCCCGCCGCGGCGCGGGTCGTGCACAACGCCCGCCGAGCTGACGAAACGTATGGGAATGGACTGTGTATTGCCCCATTCGGCAGCGCGATAAACCGCAAAATGAAGGTGCGGCATCGTGGTATGCCCGGTGTTTCCCGAAAAACCGATTTTTTGTCCTGCAACGACGCGATCGCCCACCTCGACCAGTGCACCCTTCTGCATCAGATGATAGTACTCACCGGTTGTTCCATCGCTGTGCAGAACGACGATGTAGTTTGCGAAAGCCCCGCAACCGTCTTCCCAGCATCCTTTGTTATGGGACTCTTCTACTTTCGCAACGACCCCATCCCTGGCCGCGTGAACCGGCGTGCCGACAGACATGTTGAAATCGACAGCATAATGTTCCAGCCCGCGGTGGCTGAAGCGCGAGCCGAATCCCTGCAAGACGCGGTAGCTCTTGCCGGTCTCGTAAGGCAGGAGGTACAAATATTCATCGTCGTGCAAAGCGTCTTTATCGCCGATCGTCCAGTCACACGATATCCGGTACCGGCCTTTGCGATCACCGCCGTTTTCCTTCAGCATCATGATGAGTCGTGACTGTTCAGCATCGAGCGTCTCGGTAATTGTCCTCGCGCCTTCCGGCGTGAGTCCTCTCGTGCGCACCGTGAGTGTGAAAGTGATTGGAAATTCACGGAGATTTGTTGCACGCAAACCGATGTTGCCGCCCTCACGCACCTCGTCGACGCCCAGCCAGTCATCGGCGCAGGCGGCAACCGCAGATTGCTGCCAGGCAAGGGCGGTTAGCGCGATCAGAGAAGTAAGGAGGATGACGGGGTATTTTATTCTTGTTCTTTGCATCCCTGGTGTTTCCGGTAGTTTCCAGTTTTTCATCAATACGTTAGAGGAAGATGCGCCGTCAGGTCAACTGCCTTTAGGTATTTACTCGGGGTCCGCGTCTGTTTCCTCCGTGACGACCGGGATGTCCTCCGGCTTGTAATAGAACTCATGTGTATAGATGACATCAGGGGTTGAGACCAGCTCGCCCTCCAGGAGCCGTGGACGGTAGACGAGATACCGAAGATTTCGGCGGACCCTTTCCTGCATGTCCGTAAACTCCGGCGGTCGCGTCTCAAGATGTTGAATGTTACTTGCCTTGCCGGACGAGCTAACGATATACCCGTAGCTCACTATGCCGGTTTCAAAATCTTCCTGGTCAGGAAATTCTTTGTCGACTTCCTCGCCGCGATAGTACTTGGGCGGATAAATATTCTGCAGCAAATTGAGTTTTTCCAGGTGATCCCGCCGATTGCCCAATCGCTCTTCGTCTTCGGAAAGAATGTCCCATAATTCAGTATAGATCCTGGTACCACGATTCGCTCGTCCGGACAGTACATAGTAGTCGCCGAGCGCGAGCATCGTCTGTTCCTGCAATTCCCAGGAGGAGTCGGGATTGAGTTCAGATATTCGCCTTGCACGCCGCAAATAGGATTCCCCCGAAGTGACCGATATTTCAGGCTGCATGTCATATTCCACCGGCGTGATGTAGAGGTAGGATGTTCCGAGACTGGTCAGCGGCGGTATCAGCCGCAAATCGGATTTACCGTAATGACGTTCGATGACGCTTATGACCTTGCGCCAAGTTATGCGCTCGCGATCGTACAACTGCAGTCTGTGCTGCCACTCTGCCTGTTTCTGCAATGCCGGGATGATCTCCAGGCCGTTCGGATCCATGTTCCTGGCCTGGATCGAAAACACTCTCTCCTGGACGTCGACAGCCTCCTTATGCTCGCCAACCGCCAGGTATATCTCGGCAATCGATTCCAGCACATCTACCTGGTTGACGTTGTGTGGACCGTCATTCACATGACTGACATGAATGGCGCGTTGCAGCGTTGCCCGCGCCATCTCCGGCCTGCCCATCGCCAGCTGCGTTGCGCCCAGGCCTTTCAATGGATTGATCAGCGCCGAATTAAGCCGGTCCGAGGTTTGCTCAATGATATCTATCGACGTCAGGTAATTTCTCTCCGCTGCCTCGAATTCCTTGTTGTTGTGCTGCGCGATTGCCAGGTTGGTCAGGGCTTTCGCGGTTTCGGGGCTATTGACGCCATAAACCTTGATCGAAAGCTCGATTATCTGCTTGGCGAGGGTGTCGGCTTCCAGGAAGTTGTTGCTGCCGAGCGATTCCCTGTACAGCGCGAACAGGCGGCTTATTTCCGCCCTGTCGATGTCACGCTGGGACGGCGGTTCCTCCGGCGTATCGACTTCCGGGTCCGCGATCAGCCTGTATTGCTGCGCATCCTGGTCGTAAATCAGACCGTCAGAAATATCGTCCTCGGAGTGAGTACTGCCGAGATCTATGGTCTGCAGTTCCTCTTCCGGTTCGGATTGCGCCCACAATACGCCGCTTGCGCCGAGCGCAAGAGTAATGCCCGCCAGTAGCGGAAAGGTCAGCCGCCAGGATTTCATTAGCAATTGGAGGATTATAAATACCTTGAAATAAGACTGACCGCTACCGGATTAGTTCTTGACGGTTACCGGGGAAAACACCCTTGACACTATACAATATCAGTCAAAAATCAGGGCCATTTGGGGGCCGGCGGGACGCCGGAACTGGCTGCAATCCAGCCGCTCCCGGTAATGGCTGGCATCCATGCCAAGTCTTTTGCAGGTGGCCTTAAAACGCTGATTTATAAGGCTTGCATACGGCCCACGCCCGCGCTGCCGGTGCCCGAAGCGGTTGTCATAATCCTTTCCGCCACTGGCCTGGCGGATCAGGCTCATGACGTGCCCGGCCCTGTCAGGCATGTGCGTTTCGAGCCACTCGCCGAATATCTGCTTAAGCTCGTGAGGTAACCTCAACAGGATCCAGGCGGCATGTCTGACTCCGCAGTTTGCCGCCTGGTCGAGAATGCTCTCTATTTCCGCATCGTTGACGGCCGGAATGATCGGCGCCATGAGCAAGCTGACGGGCACCCCCGCCGAACCCAGGTCCTCTATGAGCCGGAAGCGAATTGCAGCCGATGGGGCCCGTGGTTCCAGCACGCGTTTCAGACTGTCGTCCATGGTGGGTATGCTGACCGCAACCGTGCACAGATTTTTTTGCGCCAGTTGTGCCAGAAGGTCGAGGTCCCTGGACATCAGCCCACCCTTGGTAATGAGGCTGACGGGATGCCGGTATTCAAGGAAAGTTTCCAGCAGCTTTCTCGTAATACCTAGTTTTTTCTCCGCAGGCTGGTAGGGGTCGGTATTCGCACCGATCGTTATCGGTTTGCATTCATAGTTCTTCTTTGACCATGCCTCCAGCAGCAAATCTACCGCGTTGGGCTTGTAAAAAATCCTGGTTTCGAAATCCAGGCCCGGGGACAGATCGAGGTAACTGTGCCCTGGTCTCGCATAGCAGTAGACACAGCCGTGCTCGCACCCGAGATAAGGGTTGATCGAGAAATCGAACGGCACGTCCGGCGACTGGTTGGAACTGATTATGCTTCGCACCGGCATTGCGCGCACTGTCGTTTCGGCCTGACGCGGGTACTCATCCACGCCGTCTTCGTGCTCGACGATGCGTGACGCGAAACGGCCGTCGGGGCGCGAAACGGCGCCACGGCCTTTCAAGGCTCCTCCGGGCATAAGGGACAACCAGTTACTGTATATCCGTACAGTAACCAAGCGACGCCTGCGGGTCAACAGCGAGGCTTCAGTTAAGTACCCGGTATCCCCTGCCTCTCATGCATCGTTTGAAAACCATTTCCTGTTCACGCGCGCCGTCGATCGTGGAACGCGTCGCGCCCCAGACCGCCCCGTAGCCGGCGCCTTCACCAGCGTTGCCGCTGATTGCGCCGGCGGCCGCACCGGCAACGGCGCCGCCCGCCGCGCCTTTGGCGGCACCGCTGGCGACGATGACCTGTTCCGAATACGCCTCGCACTCTGCCCAGTCGATCTCCAGCGCCGCCTCGTCGACGCCCTGCATGTCGATGATGGGGTCCGGGTGTGATGCGCAACCGGTGAGCAACATCGCGATCGATGCAGCAGCGACTTTAGATATCGTGATTTTCATGTCCATTCCTCGTCCGCCGGTCGCACACCGCGCATTGTGCATGCCGCGCCTGAACAACGCCTGAATGTTGCTTTGCGCGACCCTCTATGCATGGTTTTCGGGAACAGGCGCCGGTAAGCTGCGCAACAACTTATAATTACAACGCACGCGGGGACATCCCGTTGACCCGAATCCGCTAACTGATGGCATCTTCCACGCAAAGCTCGGCCGCCCGGGCCATTCTTTATGCATTTCTGGCAAACGGTGGCATCGCCATCGCCAAGACCTGGGCCGCCTGGCTGACCGGCTCCGGCAGCATGCTGGCCGAAGCGATTCATTCCTATGCCGATACCGCCAACCAGGTGCTGCTGTTTGTCGGGCTCAAACAATCGGTCAAGCAAGCCGATGCCGAGCACCCGCTCGGGTACGGCAAGCTCAGCTATTTCTGGAGCTTCATCGTCGCGATGCTGCTATTCAGCGTCGGTGGCCTGTTCTCGATCTACGAGGGCATACACAAATATCAACACCCGGAGCCACTGACCCAGGTCTGGGTCGCGATCCTTGTCCTGGTAGTCGCCATCGTTCTCGAGTCTTTCTCGCTACTGGGCTGCCTGCGGGAGATCCGAAAGGTGCGCGGCGAGCGACCGTTTCGTACCTGGCTCACGCACACGCGCAATTCCGAACTCGTCGTCGTGCTCGGAGAAGATATCGCTGCCTTGCTCGGCCTTTGCCTTGCCCTGATTTTCATATCGCTGGCGGCATTGACGGGCGACCCCGTATTCGATGCGATCGGATCCGCATGTATTGGCGTAATACTGATTGTGATTTCGGTGTTCCTGACAATACGCGTGCAGTCGCTGCTAGTCGGACGTTCGGCGGATCCGATGGTGCGGGAAGAAATCAACAAGATGATTCGCGATCACGACGAAATCGAACGCGTATTCAACACGATTACCATGCAAATGGGCCCATATACTCTGCTGGCCGCTAAGATCAAGCTTAAATCCGGCATCGAAATCGATACAGCGATAGGGCACATTAACGAGCTCGAAACGCGACTCAAGCAGAAATTTCCGGACCTGAAGTATTGTTTTATAGAGCCCGATATAATCGATTAGTCATTTCTTCTCAATTCGTGTTGTAAATGTGCACGTCCTGCTGCGGATACGGGAAGGAAATACCTTCCTTATCGAATCGTTTCTTGATTGCCTCGGTCAGGTCAAACTTCACGCCCCAGTAATCCGCAGTCTTGACCCAGGGCCGGACCGCGAAATTAACGCTGCTGTCAGCAAGTTCGGCAATGGCAATCAGGCACTCGGGATCATTGAGTATTCGTTCATCGGCATCGACCAGTTCCCTGATCGTATTACGTACTTTGTCGATATCATCGTCGTAACTGACGCCAACCGTCATGTCGACCCGTCGCGTGTCGTTGGCAGAGTAATTGGTGATTATGCTTCCCATGATCTGGCCATTCGGCACGACGATCTGCTTGTTGTCGCCGGTCTTCAGTATCGTCGTCAGGATCTGCACCTGCAGAACAACCCCCGAAATACCGGCCGCTTCGACAAAGTCACCGACGCGATAAGGCCGAAAGATGACGATCAGCACGCCGGCCGCGAAGTTGGCAAGTGATCCCTGCAGGGCAAGGCCGACGGCGAGTCCAGCGGCGCCCATGACGGCGATCAAAGATGTCGTCTGAACTCCGATCTGGTTTATTGCGGCAATGATGACAAAGATCATCAATGCCCAGTAAACGAGATTGCAAACGAAAGTCTCCAGGATCTTGTCGACATCCTGGGACTGCATTACGTTGCGCAGGCCCTTGGTCACGATCCGAGCGACAATACGCCCCACATAAAAAATAACGAGCGCAATTAGCACCTTCACTGCGAAGTCCAGGCCGACCGTGCTGACGGACTCCCACAGTCCGGCCCAGTCGAATCCGGTCAGGTCCGACATCTGTAATTCATTCATGATTTATTCCCTTCTTATTTTTGTCAGCGCGAGCCAGTTTCCGACGACAATCAACACGACGCCGGCGGCTGCCGAGGTAGTCCACCGATAATCTTCGAAGATGGTTGAAATAAGCAGTGCGACAATCGGGAATAATACCGAAGTATATGCGGCGCGTGCAGATCCGATTAATCGCAACAAACCGAGGTAGGCACCGAACGCAATGGCCGATCCGAATATCGCCAGGTATAACAGCGATATGACGTACGCTGCCTCGAATGAGAAGTTAATCGTCTGGCCCATCATCAGCGAGATGATCAACGAACTCATTGCTCCCCATGCCATGGCGTGTGCATTTACCGCGGTGACGGGAAGATTCCTGGCCGTGTTGGCGATCGCGCACATGTTTCCAAGTGAAGCGATAATGACGCTGCCGGTAGCCAGCGCAGCGCCGAGAATCGTCCGGTTGCCGGGATCAAGGGCGGAGACCTCGGGCCAGAAAAGTAACACGATTCCACCCAGCCCGAGCAATGAAACGAACATCATCCGCGCCTCGAAGGGCCTGCGAAAGAACAGGCGTTCGAAGAATGCATTGGTCACGATAATCAGGCTGAACAGTACTGCAATGAGGCCGGACGTCACGTATGACGTCGCGTGGTATACGAGCATGTAGCTGCCGGAATACATCAGCACGCCCATCAACACGACATTGCCGTAGTGTCTGGAAGAAATACGTAACCGGCGGCCGGACATGACCGCGAATGCAAACAACGCGATTGATGCCAGCCCAAAACGGTAGGCGACGGAAACCTCTTCCGCGACCGGGCCCAGTTGAAAAGTAATGGCGAACCAGGTAGAGCCCCAGATCAGGACGATGGTCGCATACAGAAGGACAAGCTGCATCTGGACTCCTGTACGTAATTAGGTGCCGGATTTATTTTTCTATGCATGGTTTGACGATGATCTCCGGTACGCCGCAAAAAATTCGGCTACTTATCAAGGTGCCGCACCATATCCGGGTTCAAAGCGGAAGATGAAATAAGGACCGTGCGCGCTGATGTATCCCCTTGACTTGAGGATTACGTCCGGTAATGCGCTGTCCGCAAGGTAAAGCAAGCCGTCCGGGCCGAATGCCAGGCTATCTGCCCAGCGTACGCGCGGCGATCGCACCATCGTCTGCAGCTTTCTGTTCATGTCAATCGCAATGACCGCGCCGTGCTCCACATCGGTGACAATGATATTGCCGTTCCTCGCCACCGTGATTCCATCGCTCAATGGTTTGTCGCTGTATCGCTCCACCCGGGCAGCGAGCTCGCTGGCCGGCAGAGTTTCGTCGACCAGGTCGCGTACCCGGACCCGGAACAGTCCGTCGTGATTGATAGCGGCGTAATACAACCATTCATCGTTTGCGTCGAGCGCAATACCGTCGACACCGATCTTGAGACTGACGAGTCCGCCCAGGTATGACATGTCCCGCAATCCGGTTCGTAGCAGGTAGTTCTGTGCGGTAACCGAAGGATGTGATTCGAGGACGCGCCGCGCACTGCGAGTCGCGACGTCGTACACGACGATGGCCGGTTTCTTTCTCCATACACTGGCGTCGGCGATGAACACGGTTTCTCCGTCACGCGTCACGCGCAGGTCTTGCAATAAGGAACCCACGGGCGCCGTTTCCGGCCGAAATTCATAATCGTGAATAACGTTGCCGCTAAAGAGATCGAATGCCAGCAAACGAGCGGTACCCAAACCGTGATTTCCGTGATCAATCGTCCACAGCCAGTCGCGTTCATCGACCACCAGGCCGAGCACCGCGTCAAACAGGTGTGGTTGAACGGTGCCGCTGGGGTAGGGCACGGCGGCGCCGGCCACCCATTCGAGCAGCTTATTGCCTGCCGGTCGGGACTCGGGATGCACGGTAAAAAAGATTCGACCTTCGCCGTTGACGGCGACGTTACCGATCGGCTCAGGGTAGTTGAGAACTTCCTCGATTCGCGAATCGTCGATGAGCGGTGTCGTCGACAAATCGGTATACGAAACCCCGCCACCATATCGCAGCCACAATACGGTTGCGGCAAGCAATACGATCGCCGCAAGGATTAGCAGGAAATTTTTCAAGGAATTTACGTGCCCCGAACGCTCTGACCCACGGCGGATTTTACCGCCAGCCGCACTACGAGGCCCAGAGTCGCAAGGCCATGAACCAGGCCAGTATGACCACGACGATAGCGCCGACGCCGCAAGCAAGCTGCAGGTTCTTGTGCCCGAGGTGGCGACTGAGCACGGTCAGCGAGATACCGGACAGGAACCCGCAGACGAACCCGGCGAGATGCGCGCCGATGTCGGTATTGGCATCGCCGGTCCCGGTATAGGCGAGTAACGCGATGCCTCCGACGACCGGGCCCAGCCGGTATGGCCACCTGTCCTGTGCCATCAGCTTGGCTCGCCATACGAACCCGGACACCAGGCCGAGCGCCGCAAACACCGCAGTGGACGCCCCGATCGAGCGGTGTGTCGATGCCAGCAGGTAGGTATTAAGAAAGTTTGCCGCGCAGCTCGCCACGACGATACCAAACCAGGCGACACCCGAGCCGACGAGGCGGCCGGCCATCAGGCCGAACAGGATGCCGAAGCCGATGTTGCCGGCCAGGTGGCGAATACCCGAGTGCAGCGTCAGCGCAGTGATCGTTCGCCACCATTCGCCATGGCGGATCAATTTACCGTCTACGGCGCCGGCGATATACCAATCACGATTGAAAAACGCCTCGCCGGCCAGCCAGGCGACCAGGCAGATCATCGCCACATAGACGGCAACCCCCGGCACTCCGCTTTGGTAAACGGGAACGACAACCGGCGCAGGTGGTTTGGGTTTCTTGTTTTCCTGGTCGTATTGCCACAACTCGTACTTGGATTTCTCGGCGAAATCTCGCGGCACGATAATGATGGAGTCCGCCGCCCGGGTAACGACCTGGTAGGGAATGTTCAGTGCATGCAATACCAGCGCTTTATCCGAGCATTGCTTGCGGGATGCGCCCTGGTGAACGCTTTCCCAGCCGTCCGGTGGAATGAACGGCTGCTCGTTCAAGAGGCGAGTTGCCGCACCGCTTGCGGCAGGAGTTGGGCGCAATTCGCCGTCATCTTGTGCGTCGCGAGCGCGTCGGCCCTTGTCGTCCCGCGATTCACGATCGCGATCGGCTTGCCGGCTTCGTGCGCAAGCCGCGCAAACCGGTAGCCGGAAAAAACCATCAGCGAAGATCCGACCACGAGTAGTGCGTCAGACTGATCGAGGGAGCTTAGCGCACTGTTCGCCCGTGACTCCGGGACGGCTTCGCCGAAAAACACGACATCGGGCTTCACGATGCCGCCACACCTGGCGCAGCCCGGAACATCGAATGCGCCAAAGTCGTCGACCGATAGCCTCGCATCTCCATCAGGCGCTATCGACATGGTCGCCGCGCGCCAGTGCGGATTGCTTTCCTGCAGCCTGCTCTGATAGTCGGCGCGGGAACCTCGCACGCCGCAATCGAGACAGCGGGTGTGCTGCAGCACGCCGTGCAAATCGATCACTTTCTGGCTGCCTGCTTGCCGGTGCAGGTTGTCTATGTTCTGCGTGATGACGCAGGACACGTACCCGGCCTGTTCGAGTTCAACGATGGCGTGATGCGCCGCATTGGGTCTTGCGCCGGCAATCCTCTGCCAGCCGGCAAAACTTTGCGCCCAGTAACGGCGCCGCTTCGACTCGTCATTGACGAACTCGGCAAACTGCATCGGCTGGCGGTGCTTCCAGTTACCGTCGTCGTCGCGATATTCCGGAATACCGGAATCTGTGCTGCAGCCGGCACCGGTCAGGACGGCCACGCGGGCATGCTTTCGAATGAAACCGACGAGTTGCTCCGTGTCGCTGCCAGAGTCTGTTTCCGATACCGAAGACATTCAATAACTCCATAAATATCAGAGCATTATATAGAAGGCACGGCCTTCAGGCGTGGTTCAGGGTGGATCCCGAAAATGACACTGCACCAGATCTATTTGCTCGGGACAAAATGAAGTTATTCAAGAGACTGTATTTTTTCACCGCGTTGCTCTGTGCCGCCTTCCTGCTGGAGAGCTTTCTGCCATTTCAGTTATTCTGACATACATCCACAACGCCGGTTTGGGTTAAGCTTGCCTCGACACATGTCCGGGGACGGCGCCGCGCATGCAAAGAATAATAAACAGATCTCTGGTAAACACCTTTGCGGTAGTTTCGCTGATCGGAATCGCGCCTATGTCGTGGGCCGAAGTGCTGGACGCTGACGCGCACGGTTTCACGATCCGCGTCAGCACTCCGGTGGACGCGGAGCGGCTGGCCGTTTATGAGGCGGCCGTCAATGATGTCGGCAGCTGGTGGCATAGCGACCACACGATTTCGGGCTTCGCAGAAAACCTGTATATCGATGCGCGTGTTCCCGGGTGTTTTTGCGAAAAACTCGGCTACGGCGCGGGCATCGTTCATATGGCGGTCACCTATCTGAGCCCGGGTATCATATTGCGACTGACCGGCGGCCTGGGCCCGCTCGGCCTGATGGGCGTTGACGGCAACATGACCTGGGAATTCGACGACGCGGAACAAGGTACCGTCGTAACGTTCAAGTATGCGGTGGGGGGCTACTACCCGGAAGGACTGGACTCCATTGCCCCTGCCGTGGACGGAGTGCTCGAGGAGGCAATGATGCGGCTCCGCGCGTTCGCCGAAACCGGAGATCCGGAAGGGCAGAAATAAACTTCAAAACCAGTCGGGGGGCACCAAAAATGAGTCTCGAGGCGGGGCAGATTACCGAACTAGCGCCGGGTGTGCGTCGCTTGCTTGCGCCGAATCCCTCCATGATGACCGGACCCGGCACCAATACATATTTGCTGGGCAGCAAGGAAATCGCCGTGTTAGATCCCGGGCCGGCCATTGAGGAACATGTCGACGCGATTCAGGAACTCGCCGCCGCGCCGATCAAATGGATTCTCGTGACCCATACGCATCCGGACCACTCTCCCGCGGCGGCCTTGCTGGCCGCGGCGACCGGCGCCGACAAGATCGGCAGGGCTCCGCCCCAGGGACGTCACCAGGACCAGACGTTCAGCCCGGACCGCTCGCCTGAAGACGGCGATTCATTCGAGACAGGAGAATTCAGCCTGCAGGCGATTCACACGCCAGGGCATGCTTCAAACCATCTCTGTTACCTGCACCCGGAAGAAAAACTGTTGTTCACCGGCGATCACATCATTAACGGTTCTACCGTCGTAATCGACCCGCCGGACGGCAGCATGAGTGATTACCTGCGCTCGCTCGAGAGGCTCAAATCCCTCGACATGAATGCTATTTTGCCGGGCCATGGCGAGGTCATCGAGAATCCGCAGGAAGCCGTCGACTGGCTCATCAAGCACCGCCTGAAGCGCGAAGCTAAAATAGTCGCCGCCCTGAAAAAGCAGCCGAATGCGACCTCGCGGGAACTCGTCGCGCTGGTCTACGACGACGTCGATAAGAAGCTGCACGAACTGGCGGAACATTCATTGCTTGCGCATCTGATCCGACTGGAGGAGGAATTGCGCGCTTCGATGAAAAACGGTCGCTGGCAGTTGACGAATTAGCTGTAAAAGCAATTACGGGACATGACTGACGCCGTTTGATTAAATCCAGGCATATGTCCGCTATGTCCCAGCGAGCGGACATTCGGCCAGACCTGGTTCAAAGGGCCGCTAACGACCCAAAGCGGACAAGCATGGATGTCGCCAAATAGTATGGTCTTCGAAAGACGAATATAAAGCCTATGAAGCGATGGCGCTGGAAGATCATGGCTCTAGCCCTGGCGGTACTGTTCGTACCGTTACTCGTACGGCAGCTGCTGCCGTCGGAGCCGCGACAGCTTGAGCGGGCCGCACTCGCCGACACCCGACACCTGGAAATCGCATTTCAAAATTGGTCGCAGGATCTTGCGCTGGCTGGCCTGTTGTTCGTGCCGGAGGGTGACGGGCCGTTTCCGGCCGCTGTAGTCATACACGGCTCGGGGACGAGCCGCCGCGACAATGGTTGGTACTTGACGCTGACGAAGCACCTTCAAGACAGCGGGATCGTTGTGCTTCTGCCGGACAAACGAGGCTCGGAAAAGTCAGAAGGCGACTGGAGAACGTCAAGTTTCGAGGATCTTGCCACCGATACGCTGGCCGCGATCGAGTATTTGCGAGCGCAGCAGTCTGTCCCGCTGTCCGGTATCGGCGTCATCGGCATGAGCCAGGGTGGCTGGATCGCCCCCTTCGTCGCCTCTCAAGAAGATGATCTGGCATTCCTGGTATCGATGGTTGGATCAGTGGTAACGCCACGAGAGC